>CAZWFH010000131.1:0-4628 GCA_964632105.1 uncultured Atribacterota bacterium | reverse complement strand
ACCAGTTTCATGTAGTTACGATATGAATCACCATATCGTTCTAAGCAAGCTTCTTCCTCCGCTAGATCTCTAGAGTGAAGGAATAATGAAGATATAATTACAATGAATAGCACAAGCCCTGAGCCTATGGTAATACAAATCCCAATAGACATAATAAATAACATGAGTATCTGTGGATGGCGTGATATTCTGTAGAGCCCTCTGGTAACCGGCTGATCAAGTAGTGTGTTTTTGAAATTGAAAAGAGCGATAATGAATCCAGCCAAACCAAAGGCAAATAAAATAATTCCGGGGATGAAAATATTAGCTCTGATTTTTAATGGAGTAAAGATTATCAGAACCAAGCAAACAAGAGCTAATAATTTTCCTATCACATAGATAACTTTTTGCGTTTTGCTCCAGCCGGACCTATCATAATCATAAAGCCTTGATACTACATCTTTTGGAAAGGCCATTAGCAAAATACCGAATATCGAATATACTAAACATAATAGAATCCATCCATTAAGCCATCCTATTTTAAGTGTAGGTATTAATTCCATTTTTTCATTCCTTATTTAAATCTCACCCCTTAAAGATTTTATATTTTCAAAGTTGAGGTTCGAGATTTCACTTCATGTTCTCGGGAGTCTGTGTTAGTTGTTAGGCGAAGCCACAGCCTCTTCTAAAAACTCTCTTTTTGTAAACATAAGTCTTAATATCGTGATCTCAATCCTCCATCTCAAACAATTTGACAGCTAGTTTCATTTTCGAAATCACGTCCACATCAAAAGGGCAACGCTCCATACATACACCGCACTCGACACATTCGGAAGCTTTCGCTCTAAGACCTTTAAACTGAGACCTGCTTGTGCGAATTCGACCAGGATAATAAAAATTAATTTTTTTTCGGAGAGTCTTATAATCACCTTTAAGATCACTAGATATATTGTACATTGCCTTATCAACCATTTGAATGATTCGACCAATATCAATACCAACCGGGCAAGGAAGACAATGATTACAGTACACACAATTCCCTTTCAAATCTTCCTGAAATTCAGTAATGATAGAACTAAAGTCCCTTTCCTCGTCGGCTGCTTCCAAAAAATGGAGTGCTGCTTTTAACTGTTTAGCATTCTTTACTCCTAATCAAAATAATTTGCAAATAATCTATCTGCTCAGCATTTTACATATAGGTTTTATCATTGCTAAAACAAAAATCACCCCATACCAATACCAATCTAAACTAAGTAGTGGTTTCCAAAGTTTGGCTATCATTAAAACAAGAGCAGCAGAACTTAATTGAATTAACTTTATGTCAATCAAATCACATTTTTTTGTTTTTGAATCCACCCAACTTTTAAAGCTCACTTTATATCACCTCTCTTGGCTTTATTTGAAGTAGAACTCTATTGCTATTATAAAATCATTATATTATATTATTTCTACACTATCCCGCTTATTTCCTTTAAATACATTATACCAAAATTAACACCCAGGATTCGAGGTTAGCGAGTAATTTGGGCAAAGGGCGGAAGCCCGAGCTGGCTATGCTCTCTTAGGCGAAGTAGTCCCATATGTAATTACGCCTCCCATAACATTGTATAGTCGCCTGGATTATCGATATATACTTTAAATCCTACTTTTTGATATAAGTTTACTGCAAAATTTTCCTTTTCTACACTTAAGCTAACCTTTGTTAAATTTTGATTCTTCGCTTCAGCTATCAGCCTTTTTATTAGTTCTTTTCCTACTCCCTTACCTCTCCATTCTTCACTTACTGCCAAAGTTAATTCGGGGATGCTTTCACTTATATATCCATATGAATGTTTCTCTTCTGTCCAGAACCTGTACCAAGCAGCTCCAATCGGATTATCATTGTCATCCTCAGCTATAATACCAGTATCGCCTTTTCGTCCCCAATCTTCGAGCAAGTAATTTAGATCAGCACGTTGTAACCCTTGCTCAAAATCAGGTTTTGATATATTCTGTCTCCAATAGGAAGCTTCAAATAATATTTTTTTTAAAAATGATAAATCATTTATAGTGGCTATTCTAGTTTTAAACATTTGTAAGTATTATTCCTTCTTATCTCTGTACCTTTGCGTGGGCTTATTTTGTATATAATGTTTATGTATTCCGGCTCTTCCAAGTGTTACAGGCACAAATCGAGACTTACAGGTACAGGCTGAGCCTTACTTCCATCATAGTGATTCCCTCAAACTTCACTCTTTTTTGCAAATAAATATTAATTCCGGACCTTCAGATATTGGACGTCTGTCATAATACCCCATCTCTTCTACTATCTTAAATCCGTTTGATTGAAGAAGATTCCTCATTTGCTCTTCATAGTAATATTTTAGGGAAAGAGGTTCTACTATTTTTTTTTCAATTCCATCTTGATCGGTAACATAATATATTAACTCTGGATAAATAACTTGATTTTCAAGGTCTATCTCTCGTCTTATATGGGTTCTTCGGACCTTATTACCTGTTATGGGATCAACTGTTTCCCAATCTAATGCTTCAGGTTGAATCCAAGACTTATCTAATTGTGCATAAGGCTTAAAAATATCAATAATGAAATACCCGTCTTTTGATAAATGTCGGTGTAAGGTATGTAAACAGGCCTTTTGTTGTTCTTCTGATGTTAGTGACTGAAAAGATCTAAAGGGAATAATAATTAGAGAAAATTCATGACCAAGTTCAAAATTAGTCATATCTGCCTGAGTGATGTGTATACGTTGTTTTGCCTCTTCTTGAAGATTCTCCATTTTAACTTTTAATTGATCTAACATTTCCTTAGATAGATCAATACCCCAAATATTGTATCCTTCATTGGCTAAAGGAATTGTTACTCTACCTGTACCACAAGCTAATTCTAATATACTTCCGTGTAATTTTGATGCATATTCTAAATAGAAAGAAATATCATCTTTAGTAATATTCCTCTGATCAAGATCATATAAACTTGCTGTAACTCGATATAAATTAGCCTTTTTGTTATTACCCATGTTTATCCTCCTAAAGCCTATTCTATTATAGGCTTATTTCATATATAGCGGAAGAATAAAAGAAGTTCTCATAAAGCAAAGATTTTGGTGATTGTCGAAGGTGTGAAGTTAGATATACTCTATTAGGCGAAGTTACCCACATCCTTATCATCACAAATCAATTTCGAAAAGTACGCCACGCTCCGTAAAACCACATTGTCTGTAGAATTCTCTCGCTTTAGCATTTGTCTTCTCAGTGCTAACCTCAACTTCACAGCATCCGAGTTGACGGCTCTTTTCAATAGCACTTGATAGCAATTGCTTGCCAATGCCCTTACCACGATAACTTTTAGCGATAATAAGCTCGTCAATTAACCCAGAAAGACCACGATGCAAAATTGTCTTACGAGTCGTAAAATTGACAAACCCGACTACGACTCCTCCTATCTCTGCAACCAGAATATGAGAGTTAGCCTCACTTAAAAAATTTTGACAGTTCTCAGCAATCAGTTTAATGTCAATACCTTCTGTGTTTCCCATAGCTTCAATGAGTTCAAGCGTCAACTTCTTAATTGTTAACAGGTCGGATTCCCTTGCTTCTCTGATGATAATATCAGTCATATCAAACCTCCTAGGGAGAAATTTCGCCTAACGTCCCGCGTGTATACGACGTTTTCACCGTAGCGATAGCGCAGATGAAAATGTGGCATAGCCTGAAGCGACCAACGGGAGAGGAGCGTATACAAGCTGTTGTGCGATAGACCGAGCCATTATTTTTCAGCAATAACCAACATTTCAAAATCTTCAGTTGTAAGTTTATCATTCCTTGAAAAGGCTCCAAGTTTTGCTCCATAAATATCAATCTTTTTAAAGCCTAATGTTTTAATAACCATGTAATTTCAGATGGTACATAATATCTTTCATTACATTCCAATTCCTTCTTATTCCCAAAATCATCTTCTACTGTGGTAATATTGTGATCTCGGAAAGTCATTAAATCAAAAGTATTACTTCTATAGGTCGCATTCCCTTCTTCCGTTGTTGATGTGCAAAATTCTTCAACTGAATGATATAGTGGAAATAATCCATTTAGTGTTGTAAAAATCAGCTTGCCAGGATCCTTTAATGACTTTGCAACATTTTTTAATATTTCATAATTCATTTCATCTGTTTCCATCAAAGGAAATGCTCCCTCACAAAGCATTATTGCCAAATCAAATTCATTCTTAAATGGCAAATTCCTTGCATCATGTTTCTGAAAATCTATTTGCAGGTTTTGAGCTTTTGCTATTTCTTTTGCTCGCTCCAATTGTGATTCTGACAAATCAATTCCTGTAACCTTGTAACTCCTTTTTGCTAATTCAATCGAATGTCTACCGGTACCACATCCGATATCTATTATTTTTAACGACTTATTAAAATCAATTTCTTTTTCAATGAAATCACACTCGCCAATTGTGCCCTGTGTAAAGTTTTCATTATCGTACTTTTTACCATAGTTCTCAAATAAAGATTCATACCATTGTTTCATATTGATTTCTCCTTATCTTGGCTCGCTCTTTCGTACAACGTTTTCGTATCTCCGACGTTCCTGAACCGGACCCACAGAGCCCTTCTCCTTGGCGGTGCTTGCATCCAGTGAATGAATGTGCG
>CAZWFH010000130.1:0-4661 GCA_964632105.1 uncultured Atribacterota bacterium | reverse complement strand
ACCTCAAATTAAACAGATGGCTCAAGAAATAGAAAATAGATCTCGATTAAAAATTAGCGGAATAGTGAGTAATCCGAATTTAAGCAGCCAGACCGATGAAGAAACAATTAAAAAAGGACACCTTTTGATAAAACAGGCAGCTCAAAAATTAGAGGTCCCTATTAAATTTATCTGTGTAGACGAACGATTTTCAAAAAAAATAAGAAAGGAAAATTTTATAGAACCAATATTTTATATAAAACGTTTTATGCGTTTACCGTGGGATTAAGTTTAAAAAAGGAGGGAGGAAAAAATGTGGCAAAAATTGTAATTGATGAGGAAAGATGTAAAGGATGTGAATTGTGTATCCCCGCTTGTCCTAAACATATTATAGTTATGTCTGAAAATTTTAATAAAAAAGGTTATCACCCGGCTAAACAGATTAACCCGGAAGAATGTACCGGCTGTGCTTTTTGCGCCATGACCTGTCCGGATGTTGCTATTGAAGTATTTAAATAAATTAGTCGTTAGTGAATAGTGAATAGTCGTTAGTTTCAAATACAAAATGCAAGATACACAATTAGAGCTTTTAAATATAACTATTTTTCTATTCTGTTAAGTGAGTATCTACTAAACAGGGCTTACGGAAAAAGAAAATTTCTATACAATTAAATTATTATCAAGGAGGCTGGAAAATGGGAGAAAAAATATTAATGAAGGGAAATGAGGCTATCGGAGAAGCTGCAATTCGCGCTGGTTGTCGATTTTATTTTGGCTATCCGATTACTCCTCAAAGTGAATTAACTGCCTATATGGCAAAAAAATTACTAAAGATGAAAAATGCTGCTTTCGTACAAGCCGAGAGTGAAATAGCAGCTATTAATATGGTCTATGGAGCTGCTTCTACTGGAGCAAGAGTCATGACTTCTTCCTCAAGCCCGGGAATAAGTTTAAAACAAGAGGGAATTTCCTATATTGCCTGTTCTGAAATACCTTGTGTGGTGGTTAATATGCAAAGAGGCGGCCCGGGTTTAGGAGACATTCAACCTTCCCAGGCTGATTACTTTCAAGCCGTAAAAGGAGGAGGACACGGTGATTACCATTTAATTGTCCTTGCCCCTTCCTCAGTACAAGAGTTGGTAAATTTGACTATGGATGCTTTTGATTTAGCGGATAAATATACAAATCCGGCAATGATATTAGGTGATGGACTTATGGGTCAGATGATGGAAGCAGTAGAATTTAAAGAAAGACCAAAAGTTGAGCTACCAGATAAAAGTGGGTGGACCTTGACCGGATGCAAAGGAAGAGAGCACCGTTATATTGTTTCCTTTGATTTAGACCCCAATGTTTTAGAAAAATGGAATATAAAAATATTTGAAAAATATAAGAAACTTAAAGAAAAAGAAGTTAGATACGAAGCTGTAAATCTGGAAAATGCAGATTTAATAATTGTAGCTTATGGAACGGTAGCTCGTATTGCAAAAACTACAATCCAAATTGCTAAAAAAGAAGGACTTAATATTGGATTGATTAGACCAATTACTTTATTCCCCTTCCCCGAAAAGATAATAGCAAGTACTGCCGAGAAGACAAAGAAATTTTTAACAGTGGAAATGAGTTTAGGTCAAATGGTCGAAGACGTGAAATTGGCGGTAAATGGAAAAGCAGAAGTCAACTTTTATGGTCGAGCTGGTGGAATAATACCTTCCCCGGAAGAGATTTTAAAAGAAGCAAAGAAATATTTATAAAGTAGATTACTAAATAATTTTTATACTATTATGTATGGAGGTGGATTTTATATTATGAAGAAAGTATTTGGACGACCAGAATCCTTAACGGAAGTTCCTTTTACTTATTGCCCCGGCTGCCATCACGGAATTGCTCATCGATTGGTAGCTGAGGTTTTAGATGAATTAAAGATTAGAGAAAATACTATAGGAGTTTGTCCTGTAGGATGTTCGGTCTTTGCTTACCTATTCTTTAATGTTGATATGATATGTGCAGCGCACGGAAGAGCTCCGGCAATTGCTACTGGTATTAAAAGGGTAAAACCCGATTCAATTGTGTTTACTTATCAAGGTGACGGAGATTTAGCTTCGATTGGTACTGCGGAAATAGTACATGCCGCCAATAGAGGTGAAAATATCACTGTTATTTTTATAAATAATGCTATTTACGGGATGACCGGGGGGCAAATGGCTCCAACTACTTTAGTCGGTCAAGTAACCCAAACCTCTCCCTATGGAAGAGACCCTAAGACTATGGGTTATCCGATAAGAATGGCTGAAATGTTATCTACTTTAAAGATGGCTGCTTATATTTCTCGGGTAGCTTTAAACAAACCGGCAAATATAATAAAAGCTAAAAAGTCAATAAAGAAGGCATTTCAAACCCAATTAGATGGTAAAGGATTTTCTTTGGTAGAGGTTTTATCTACCTGTCCTACTAACTGGGGTTTAAGCCCGATTGAGGCTTCTAAATGGTTAGAGGAAAATATGATCCCCTATTATCCTTTAGGTGAATTTAGAACTCCCGAGGAGGTGGCTTAGGTGTTACAAGAAGTTATTATCGCTGGATTTGGTGGACAAGGATTAATGTTAATGGGTAGATTATTAGCTTATGCAGGAATGCTGGAAGGTAAAAAAGTTGCCTGGATGCCTTCTTATGGCCCGGAAATGAGGGGAGGAACAGCTAATTGTACAGTAATAATTTCTTCAGAAGAAATTGCTTCCCCGGTTGTGCACTATCCTAAATCTGTTATTGCCATGAATGAACCTTCTTTAGATAAATTTGAAGAGACTGTTCAGGAAGACGGGTTAATTGTGGTAAACAGTTCTTTGGTAGAGCGGGAGGTAAATAGAAACAATGTTGCTGTAGTTAGAGTTCCCGCAAATGATATAGCCAATAAATTAGGAAATCTAAAAGTAGCTAATATGGTGGTTTTAGGTGCTTATGTTAAAAAATCGGGAGTAGTAAAACTGGAAACCATATTTAAGGTGTTAGAGAAAACTCTAACCGGACCTAAACAAAAATTAATAGATTTGAATAAGCAGGCTTTGAAACAAGGAGCAGAATTGGTGAAAGAGTGATAAAAATAGTTTAATAGTGTAAGGGCGATGCGTATTAACTATTCTGGATAGAAGTGCATCGCTCCTGTTAAAACGAAAAACCATAATTCAAAATTTAAAACTTTTTAATAAAGGATTTCTATCAATGTAGGGGGCGGATAAATCCGCCCCCGTATTTGTTTGCATAATAAACACTTCTCGTTATATACTAAGATACGATATACGATATACGCAATACGACATACTAATAAAGAAAGGGGATAAATTAATGGTTAACGAAAAAAGATTAATAGAATCTTTTGTGGAATTAGTTAAGATAGACAGTGTATCCAGAGAGGAGAAGAAAATTGCAGATTTTTTAGTAAAAAAACTAAAAGATTTAGGATTGGAAGTTATAGTTGATCAAGCTGGTGAGAAGGTAAAATCTAATAGCGGTAATATAATAGCTCGTTTAAAGGGAAATAAAGATAAAGCTATTCCTATTATGTTTTCCGCTCATATGGATACAGTTGTCCCGGGGAAAAACATTAATCCTCTTTGCGATGGAGAAAAGATAATAAGCGATGGAAAAACAATTTTAGGAGCAGATGACAAGGCAGCAATTGCCGCTTTATTAGAGGCATTGTATATTATTAAGGAGAAAAATATTTCACATGGCGACATAGAGATTGTATTTTCCATTTGTGAAGAAATAGGTTTACATGGGGCAAAGAATTTAGATATTTCCAGTTTAAATGCCCGGATAGCTTTTGTTTTAGATGCCGGAGGCCAGGTAGGAAAAATTATTACTACAGCCCCCTCTCAGAATTCTCTGGAAATTATTATTTATGGAAAATCTGCTCATGCCGGTTCAAATCCCGAAGAAGGGATTAATGCTATTCAGGTAGCTGGATTTGCCCTTTCCCGGATGAAGTTAGGTAGAATAGATGAAGAAACCACTACTAATATTGGGATTATTTCAGGCGGTAAAGCCACCAATATTGTTCCTGATGAGGTAACATTAGAAGGAGAAGTTAGGAGTAGAAAGGAAGAAAAATTGGACAAATATACTGAGCAATTGAAAAAGATAGCCGAAGATACTGCTCAGGAATTTAAAGCAAAAGCAGAAGTAAAAATTAATAGGGAGTATTATTGCTACAATTTGTCTACCGATGACCAGGTAGTTAAAATAGCAACGAAGGCAATAAAAGATATGGGATTACAACCATTATTATGTCCCAGTGGAGGGGGGAGTGATGCCAATGTATTTAATAAAAAAGGTTTCCCCTCAGTTGTTTTAGCAGTAGGCATGGAGAAGGTCCATACTCTGGAAGAATATATTCTTGTTAAAAATTTAAAAAATACAGCAGGATGCATTCTATCTATTGTAAATACTGTAACCTCAGGAGAGAATTAAATGGCTGAAGGAGATTTTTTAAAAGAAAAAACCTTATCTTCTACTTATATCTATCAGGGGAAAATTATCAATCTTCGTCAGGATAAAGTAAAACTCCCTGACGGTCGGGATACTATTAGAGAGATAGTTGAACATCCCGGGGCAGTAGTTATTTTAGCTATAACAGAAAAAAAAGAGATAGTAATGATCAGACAGTTCAGAAAACCGGCAGATGA
>CAZWFH010000129.1:0-4777 GCA_964632105.1 uncultured Atribacterota bacterium | reverse complement strand
ATAACACTTTTTACTTTTGCCTCATCAGTTGCCGGGGTTACTACTCCCCCGGTACTACACCCAGTCAAAAATATTGCGAGTATTAAAATTGATAGTAATAAGATACCTTTTCTTTTCATAAAAATTTGATCTCCTTTTAATTAAAATATCATTTTCTTATTTAAATAGGAAAAAATCCTAAGGTCCTATAGGTTTTCCGCTAAAATTACCGAATCATTGACTTGGCACAATTTCCATATTTATTTAATTTAAAAGTAAAATATTAATTATCTAAGAAAATGGGATGTGTCAATATTTAATATTGAATAAGCCAAGCAAATGCCCCCATACCTTACTGTATTTATTTGCTATCCATAATATTAACTAGCTTAATCTGAGAATTATATATATCAATATGCTTATTTTTTTAATTCAATTTCATTATGATTAGGCCTATTGCCTTGAGGATTAATCCAATTTATATCAATTATAAATCGATCAATAAGTATTCCTCTTGGTAAAACACACATAAAAGAAGATGTTTGTTTTTGTCCTATTTCCGGGGGATTTAAATCACAAGAGTTTGTAGAAACTAACTTGCCAAGCGAATCAACACCTCGAACATCCATACGAGCTTTTGACATGAAGCCGTTTCCAATATTTTCAATTGTTCCATTAATAAAAACAAAATCTCCATATTTCTCGATAAGTATATTTCCTCTATTTTCCAAATATATATAATCTCCAGCTTTACTTAAATTTGAAGACCAATTGACCACCTTAGCTTTTGCTTCTAATATTTCTAGATATTTAGTAATTAAGTATTTGTCAAAAAGGAAAACCCTAAAACTGCTTATTCTTTCAGTATTATCTAATTTTAAATTGAAATATGCTTCACTATCGGGTGCTATTGATAAAGGTTGAGAACTAGTGCTCTCTATAAGCATTATTTTTCCTTTTTCATTTTTACATTTGACGTTTATTTCTGCATCACTTATTATTTCTGTTCCGTAATTTCTTAACGTTCCCTGAATATTAACGAAATCTCCTTTTAGAGAAAAACTAGAACTAAAATCTACTAAATCAACCTTATTCAATGAAATAATATTAGATTCAGAAATGTTTTCTGTTTCATATATTATTTGAGATTCTTGAGTGATTTCTTTTTCGTTTGATTCAGATATTTCTTGTCCAGAGCCTCCTAAAATATAAATCATATAACCTAGCAATTTATATTTAGAGATTTCATTTTCTTTGTTAGTTATACAGATATTATTTCCTTCTTGATCCTTGACAATATAAAGCGTGGCAAAAGAAAAAGTATAGAAAATTGAATTCAGAAAAAATATTAAAAAAATAACAAAGAATAGCAATTTAATATTTTTCATTGTTTTATTCTCCTTATTTAAATATTCCTGGTTAAATTCTATTACACTCAGATGTTCTTTTTTATCATTGGTCTTATTTTTATTCTATTTACTAAAACTAGATGTTTCAAATAAAAAAGGACAGAATAAAAAAATAATGACATTGCTTTCTTACTCTGTCCTTTTACCTGAAAGATTCTTCCTATGTAATTAGGAAATAATTCTTTTAGTAAACTCTGTATGGATTTTCCTAAAGATTGGGAATTGCCCCTTCGGTGCTTTTTTCTATAAAGCTCTCCAGAGTTCTGTCCGGTAACGGTCCTTTTACCTGAAAGTTTGGATACTTTTGGTATCTTGCCCCTTCGGCTCCTTTTCTTTTATGATGGAAAGAAAAGATCTCTCCTGTTACCTTCATACAGGTTACAATATTAGATTCTATATATTTATATACGTCATAAGTTTTAAAAATCCTTCTTTCTGAGGAAAATTTTATTTTATAGGTAAAAGGGGGACACACTTTACTCATACTAGCGTATAGCGTACAGCGTTTAGCGTATAGGTTCAGGCTTTAAGTGCAAGATACACAGGTTTCGAGTTACGGGTTACGGTTGCAAGATAAATTAGTCGCAAGTGAATAGTGAATAAGCGTTAACAAAAAAACAATACTAGAAATAGAAAAATACATAAGTGGGGGAATACAAAAGAAGAATGTCCCCCATGATTCTTAAGTTTTAAAAATCCTTCTTTTTTGGGAAAAAAATTTGTATTGAAAATAAGTACACATCCAATTTTTTCTATAATATCTAAAGCCTTAACCATCTGGTTAAAAAAATCCTCAGACCTTATAGGTCTTTCGCAAAAAGTTACCGAATTATTAACCTGGCACACATTCCCTATTTATCTAAAAACTTTTAGTAATTCAACTTCACTCTTCGGGGCAATAATATGTATATAGTTTTGAATATCTTGAAGATGTTGAAATACTTTAGATTTTTCTATTCCCGGTGGCGCATATACAACGAATAAAACATTCCGAGTATCAGGTTTTATCTGTGTACGTTTATCCGGTCCGTATATAATACTTGAGATTATCCCCTGTAAATCTGATACCATCATATCATTAAGAATTAATTCTTTTTCCTGGCCGCTTAGTTGAATATATTTTTCTCCACCGCTTGAAACATCAAGTTTAATGGGTAAATCTATTGCGTCTAAATCATGTCCTGCAGTCAGTAAAAGATTCTTTAGTTCAGCCATAAACATTGCCTCGACCAATGAGGCAACTTTAGGAATCGATTTATTCTTAAAAACAATTGACTCCAATTGTAATAAAACGTGGTATGTTTTCTTAAATCTTTTGTAATAATCACTAAAAGTTTTAATCGGTTCCATATTCTTTAAATAAGCTTTATCTAACCCAGCATATTTCTCTCTCAAATTATTTTCAAGCTCGAGTTTGCATCTATCAAGTTCTTCATGTTTTTTAGGATTGCATACATTCCTTATAGCTAATATACCTAATAATGCTTCCGGATAAACTTTTTTTATTTCATTTGATATGATTAACAATTCCATCCCTCTTTTTTTTACTCTCTATGCGTCTAAAAGGTATATTTCCCAAATGCCAACGTGATTTTAATAGCTTCTTCTACTTTTTGTAAACAACCACTATTTACAGTTCCTAATTTTCTTGTTATACGTCTTTTATCAATTGTTCTAATTTGTTCGCATTGTATAACGCTATCTTTAGTTAGGCCGCCTTCACCTTTGTCTATCCATACATGAGTTGGGTATTTCTTTTTAAGTCTATCCCTGCTTGTGATAACTATTATAATGGTTGTTGAAGAATATTCATTATTTACATTATTCTGAACAATTAAACAGGGTCTTATTTTACCGGTTTCAGAGCCTTTTATGGGCTCTAAATTTACATATACAATATCTCCTTTTAATATAACCATTGATTATTGTTCCTGCTCTCCATCAACGTATTTAAAATCATTACAGATTTCAAGATTTAATTTTGCAGTGTCTTTGCATTGTTCGATTAAAGCCTTCTTTAACATTTCTATTTTTATTTTTTCAAGGTACTCTTTTGTTGCTTCTCTTACAATTTCACTAAAATTAACATTTAATTCTTTTTTTATTTTTTTTGCTTCCTCTATTATATCGTTTGAAAAACATATATTTTTTCTTATCATAATAGTTCCACCCATTTTTCCACCTCTTATATGATAGTCATATGCCTGTCATATGCATACTATACACATATTATATACACATATAATGTTTATTGTCAATAATTTTACTATTAATTAAGCCTGCTCTACCTTTTTCCTTAATTACTAATTATTCAAACAAAACCTGAAAACCTTTATAAACAAAGGCTTTGAAGGATTTAATGAAAACGCTCATATACTGCGTGTATGAAGAATATTTGACCTGTCCCTTATGAGATTGTACCTATTTTGAAAAAGACCCCCCTTAAAAACGAAATTAGAAGGTCTATTTTCTTTATAATTCAGTAAAAAGTTCCCTATTCTTTCAATGCATGGAATTCGGAAGATAGATTCACTCTTATCGATATTTATTTATTTTAATTACTTAACTAATCTGTTATTATTAGTTATTGTGTCGATTAAAATTATTTGAGGTAAATATGATTCCCAAAAGATTAGTTTATGGTTCTACTGTAGCAATTTTACTATCATTTTCTATCTTTTTTAAAAAGATAGCTTTGACTAAAGGTGTGCCACCTATGACCTTGTTGATTCAATTTTTACTAATTGCCTCTATTATTCTGAATATAAACCTTCTTCTTTTTCAGAGAAAAAATATTAGAAAAATTAAAAATATAAAACGGTGGGAATGGAAATATGCATTTTTTGCTGGATTTTTTCTCATTTCTGCTTATCTTGCCAGTACCTACGGTCTTAGATTCACTACTTCGATTAATTATAGCTTTATTATCAAAAGTAACTTAATCTTTGTTCCCATCCTTGCATTTTTCTTTTTTCAAGAAAAAATTAGCAAAGAAAAAATATTTCTTGCCTTCACTTTTTTTACCGGTATCTATTTGGTTACTACCAGGGGGCAATTTATTCTTCCACATTTTGGTGATTTATTAATCATAGTAGCCGCTTTCTTTTTTTCCTCCTTCTCTATCATTAATAAGAAACTGGCAAAAATGCTTGAGCCGGAAATAATCAGCTGGGGGGTCACTTCTTGCGCTGCTATCTTTGCCTTAATACTCATCTTTATTCTGAAGGTTAATGTATTTTCTTCAATAGGACTCCTGTTTGTTTTCCTATCCGGTCTAACAGAGGCACTAATCATTCTTTTTATGAATAAAACTATTCGGATTACCAGTATGACTTATTATGTTATGATGACTATGTTTGTCCCTGTCATCAATTTAATTCTGGGTATTT
>CAZWFH010000128.1:0-4803 GCA_964632105.1 uncultured Atribacterota bacterium | reverse complement strand
TCATAGTAACCTGTGCCCCTGACCATGTTCCTCCGCCCCTTCTTCAGCAGATTAAGGATGATGGAGGCCGAATAGTAATACCTGTTGGTGGAATATGGATGGTACAAACTTTAATGAAGATAGAAAAGATAGAAGGAAAAATTAAATCTAAAGGAATTATCGGGGTAAGATTTGTTCCTATGATCGGACATAGCAGATAATATTTCTTAATTTATATAAGGGTAAGCTAAAAAAATATAGGGAACAGGGGCGTTGTGGTAAATGGCCACTTAATTATAGCCAGGTTGTACCTTGAGAAACCTAAAAGATAAATCTAAAATAATAAAAATGTATTAATGTTTTATAACACATAAAAAAATTAAATAAGTAAAAAGTAAAAAAAGCAAGCTAATAACTAAGAAAACTATTAGTTTGCCCTATTTTTGTGCTTTACTATTTGTTACAAGAGAAGCTATCTATCCACTCTGGTTCGGACGGAGGATTGGAATCTAATATTTCTCTCCACGCCTTATCAGTTAATCTATTTTCCATTGGCTGTTTGAATTCATAATAACTAAAGGTTGGTCCTACTCCTAATAGTATGTGGCCTTCCGGAAGTTTATAAGCTATTACTGCAGTTTTGATATAACCTACTCCCTCTTCTAAAACTTTTTCAGTATTGCCATCTGTATGGACATCAGCCACCAAAACTGTTTTAAATACCTCCGAGTCGACTTCCCCACCTGAAACAGTGCTAATTAAACCCTCAGAGATACTACCAAAATTTTCAATGAAGTTGTATTCATTATCGTTTAATGGTTTATTTTCTAATTCTTTTTTCGAGATGTCTAATAATTTACTTAATATTTCCGTAAGTCTATCAAGACCTGCCTCTATCATTAACTTTTCTAATTCTTCTTGAGGAATTAAGCTCTTAAATCCTTGGTTAGTCATTTTGGTTAGAGCTAAAAGTCGAGCATAAAATTCTGGTATTGGCTCAACATAACCGACTACCGGAGGAGGTTCAAAGATTCCTCCCATCTCGGCCATAGTATAGCTCTGTTTGACATATAAAAGGGTATCATGTCTTAATTCTGTCCAGGAAGCCAGAGCAGTATTTAATTCTTTATCTTGCCAGGCTTGGGTTTGCATAAAAGTAGGATAACCTTTACCGAATCCACTATTTAAGGATTTTAACACATAAAGCCAATTCAGATAAAGATTTTTAGACCAATCCGCCCTGGTAAGAGAATCTACTTCTTTTTTCAACTCAGAAAACTTCTTTACATAATCTGAATACTCGGTATCCCCTAAATTTTCTAAAATTTCTTTAGCCCTCTCAGAGCCCAACAAAGCCATTAAGTCCAAACCCCGCGGGAAACCTCTAACCTCTCTCGTGGCTGGCGGAGGACAGGCTTTTACGTCGGTCTTAACCCAGGTGAAAGGTCGGTTTTTTCTATATTCGGCATAAATATCATCCCAGGTAAAAGTAAATGGTTTTTTTTCAGTAGGTAAAGGAAGTTTTGGTCCTACGTATTCGCCACTATAAGGGGAAACAATTTCGGAAAAAAGCCAGGAGTCTAAAGTAAATCTCTGACCCATCAATCTAAATCCTTTAGTTTTTTCCAGAAGTTCTTTTGCCTGTGATTTTAAAGCCTGGATTTCTTTCTCAGTAAGAGGAGGGCAGGGCATTAGTAATTCACAAGCTCCTAATCCGCTGTAAATTTTAGGATTATAAGGAAAATCCAAGATAGTTTCTTTAAGTTCTAAAAAATTTTCCTCTATTTCTTGAGGATTTATTTCATCTTTAAATAGTTTTTTTAATACCTCACTGTATTCGTTTGGACCTAAATCATCAGAAAATCCCACTAGAAAAGAAGTAATAGCATATATTCTGTTCCATCTTTCTTGAAGGTTCTTACTCTGTGAAAATTGGTTAGCCAACAAAAAAGCCTGCAGGGTTTGAATTCGGGCATCATATTCAGAAACAATTCCCCCTACATTACCAGTGCAGATAGATTCTCCGGGGGATAAAAGGGGAGAACCTTCGATTAAAGCGGTTATCCTTCCATGCCACATTAAAGCTTTAAAGTAATTCTTAAGTTTTTCTGATTTAGTGTAATGCCCTCGAGGAACATATTGGGAATAATCTTCCTGATAAATAAATATCGGGGAATATTCCCAGCCTTTATGTTCTTCAATTAGTTCTATTTCTTTTTGCACCAGGTCTTTTACTAAATTGGGGATTTCAAAACTATATTGATTAAATTCTGCTTCACTAAAATATTTAAAGCTGGCTTTGTCTCCATAAGATTGTTTTACTCCCTCTATGAACATTTTACAAACTTCCGGATCCATTTCCGGACTGCAATATTCCTCCTTCAAAGTCTCCTCACTCATAATCTGATTTATCTTTGGTTTTAAAAGTTCTAAAGCCACGGAAAGATAAGCTACATTTCTTTTGGCTGCTTCTTTTATATCTCCGTTAGTTTCGTAATATTCTTTCAGAGATTCTTCTAATAAATTTTTACTTACTGCCCACAAATCTTTGTAGAAGAGGTCTCTTTCTAATTTCATTAAGGTGGTATCAAAGAAGATATGATAATAATGTAAAAGAGAATCGGTGGTAATAAAAATGGGTAAATCTTTTTCTCCGATAGCATTATAGTAAGCTACGAAATCATCTTTGGGGTAGGCATTCTGGCGGGAAGACATAAGAAAAACTTCTTGTTCAGCAATATCAAAAGGAGTAGGGATAACTACAAAACCATTATTTTTTAATAGGGAGAGAGCTTCAGGAGAAAGTTGAATCTTCTCCGAGAAATTTTTATAATTAGCAATTTTTGCACTGCTTAAAGGTAAGGGATAGGCAGGAACGCTGGGGGTAACCTCTAATTCTTCCAGCAGCATATCATCCGGTTTAATTAATTGTTTAGTTAGGATGACTTCACCAAAGGCATTACCGGTAACAATCAGGAAACTGAGAGAAATTAAAACAACTAAAATGATTTTTGATAAATTGAAACTGTTTTGTCTTCTTATATTTATAAAATTTAATTTATAAAATAAATCTAACATGATTACCATCACCTTTCGATTTTTATTATACCATCCTTTATTTCATCTACCAACTTGTTATCTGAGCGTTTAGCTAATTGTATTAAAAATTCGCCTGCTTTATTTCGTTCCATTAAAACAGGCTGACTCAGGTTAATTTGGAGAGGAAAAAGTCGATAGACCAGTTTATCAGGATAAATTTCTAATCCTACCGCTAAACCCCGCTGGGTTTCGGGAGAAAAGTATTGATCAAAAATAAAATTTCCCAGAGAATAAAAGATAAATTTTCCCTGATATTTTTCAATGTTCTGCACTACATGAGGGTGATGACCAATAATTAAGTCTGCTCCAGCTTCAATTATTTTATGAGCTAATTTTTGTTGGGCAGGAGAGTTGATTAATTTATATTCTTCTCCCCAGTGTGTACTTACGATTAAAAAATTATCCGGATTTGAAGATTTAACTGTTTTTATCGTTTTAATTATTTCTTTTTCTCTAATCGTAAAAGGGAAAATTTGATTAAAAGCTAAAAAAGTTATATTATCCCTAAAAAAAGAAGAATTAAGGTTATCCGAACTACCAGAAAGAGGGTTGCCTACAAAATTTATCCCATATTTTTTTAACCAATTTTTAGTTTCTTCTAAACCCTCTTTTCCCATATCCAGAGTATGATTATTGGCCAGGGAAAACAAATTGAAATTACACCAGAAAGCCTCCTTAATTACTTCTGGGTTAAAAGCAAATTTTAAAGAATTAGCTGGAAATTCCGGGGGATTATTTATTATAGGACCTTCTAAATTTCCAAAAATAATATCTATTCCTCTTAAAAATTGGCCGATTTTTTGAAAAGGATAATAAACACTGTTTTGCTTTATTAAATTCTCTACTCCCCGGTCTAACATAATATCTCCTACCAATAGAACAGTTTTTACTCTCTCGTTAAAAACTTCAACAGTTGAGCTGGAAAAAATTTCCTCAATTTTTTTCTCCCCAAAGACTACACTAAAATAAGAAGTGCCTTCTTCTAATTCTAAATTTAAAAAATCAGCAGAATTTTTATAAGCAATAATGCGAGGAACTTCTTTCTGCCGTAATTTAGCAAAAAGTCTGGCTGCATACAAAGCTTGCCAGCAATCAACTTCCATGTTTTTAAAATTTTCTTCTTCAAAATTTAATAAAACCCGGATACTTTTTATATCATGAAAATCAGCTGCTTGAGAAGGAAGATAGTGAGAGAAATCTACACTGGCAACAACAATAGTATTGAGAAGGGTATTTTCATCAATTGTTTTTACCAATTGTTCTACTTGTTCTTTAGTAATATCAGCAGGTATCAGGATGGATAAAAGCTTGGTATTTGGGAGGTATTTTTTGATATAAGGTATTAGATTAGTAATCCCGTGGTCATAAGCAACCGCAGAATCATTTAATTCCATTTTATTTTTTTTAGTTAATTTTTTTCCCAGAAGAGTATCGATTATAATATTATTGAAATATTCCTTACCCGATTCCCAATTAAGAGTAATAAATGCATTATTATCATTAAGTATTCCACTTTGAAAATGATCCGGACTTAATAGAATAATTGTTTCTGGATTTTCTCGAGAGGAGATATAACTAAAAAAATCCCCTATTATATTTTTTGCTAATAGATGATGGGGCACTACTCCAGAAACGATATTTTCTTTATTGCCCGGGCCAGATGCAAAAATTTCTAATGTGTTTATAAAGTTTAATATCAAAACAATACTGAGAAAAATAATCAGA
>CAZWFH010000127.1:0-4836 GCA_964632105.1 uncultured Atribacterota bacterium | reverse complement strand
ATTTAAAACTGAAACTTTTCTTGACTTTTATCGTATTATAAATTAGTATTTAGTATATAATTAAATATATCTATTGTTGTTTATATTGTTAATTGATTGAAAATTTATAAATTGATATTACTAAGTTAACTGGAAAACTGACTAACTAATAGAAAATTTCCTCCCCCTTGAGGGGGGAGGATTAAGGTGGGGGTGAAATACTCGTGCCTCGCAACTTGTATCTTGCATCTTTAATTGGTAGATTGGCCAATTGGTAAATTGATAAAAAGCGGTAGTTTCTTAACCCGTATCAGGTCGAGATATAAAAGTGTTTATGAAATAAAAGGAGCAGAAACTCCTCTTATAAGCAGCGAGATTAAGAGACTATTTTAAAACAGAAATTAAAATTAGTTAATTTCGCGAAATTAAATAATAACAGATTCTTTTTAAAAAACGAAAGGAGATAAAAATGAAGAAATTATTATTAGTACTCTTAGTAGTCGCACTGGCTTCTTTCCTCTTAGTCGGTTGTTTTCCTGGTACTACACCAGACGATGACGAAGACGAAGATGATGGCGTAGTCGACGAAATCTGCCCAACAGTTGCAGTTACATCACAAGTAGCAGTTACAGGCAAAAATTACATTAAAGCAGGTTCACAAACTATTACTGTAACCTTTGCAGTCCCAACTGAACCGGTATCAGTTTATGTTGGTGCAGCGTTAAAGGACAATCCTGTAGGTGTCCCATCTACTGCAGATGAAGTAGTGCTATATACAGCAGATGGAGGATTAACCTACACCGGAACAGTTTTATTTGATGGAGATTGTGATGAAGCTTACATTTATGTACTTACTTGTGAAACCTGTGCTCCCTGCAAATATCCATACACCGTTGATGGTGTAGGACCAGCAAGTGAAATTACTATTGCTTCAAAAGCTTGCGCTTGCGTAGGTTGTGATTTAACCTTTAAGACACCTACTCAATCAGCTGTATGTGGAGTAACTGGCGTATGTTGCGGAGATGCTTGCTCAGGTTTTGCCAGCTATACTATAGATCTTTATACATCAGATCCTTTTGATGATTGTTGTGATGTTCCTTGCATAACTCCTGCTTACAGTTGCACAGCAGGCGTTGCCTGTCCGGTTGACTGCACTTTATCTTGTGTAACAGGTACCACTACTGGTACTGCTAAAGAGTATTGGGTGGTTGCAACTCTTCTTGATAAAGTAGGAAATAGAAAAAGATACTATGCTACAATCGAATTAGATTCTGCTTGCGGTGTTACTGTTACCGAATATCCTGAGAATAAAACACCTACTGGTGGCTTAGTAGCAGTTTGTACTGATTGGACAACTGACGGCGTAGAAGGAGCAACAATTGGTGCTTGTAAATAATATATATAATAGACAAAATAATTAAGCACGGTGTAAAGTGATAAATAAAAAAGGGACACTTCGGTGTCCCTTTTTTATTGGATAATTTATGAGATGAATTTATATTTTAATTGTTTTATTAATATTGTTTTGTTATAATTTATACTATAAATAATATTAATGATTCGAGGAATTTTAGTGAAATACCGAATGTATAACACAATCTGCTTGCTCCTTGTAGTGATTTCATTTATTATATTTTATACCGGATGTTCAGAGATTGTTTTTATTTCTCCTATAATAACAGTAGGACCTACCAGCGGAACCCTTTTAATTGAAGATGGAGCGGAAACAACTTTTGACCGCATACCTACTTTAACAGTTTACTCAGAGGGAGTAGCTTATATGTCATTTAGCGGAGATGGTGAGGTTTGGACTGATTGGGTAGAATATTCACCAACATACGAAGATTTTAATATTGCCAATAATTTAAACGGTACAGAATTTAGCTCAGGCCTAAAGTATGTTTATGTGCGGTTTAAAGATGAAAATGAAAAATTATCTCCATCAAATAACCTTGCCTTTGATACGATTAATTATGAATTTAAGAATTTAAATTCTATTGAAATATTTCCCTCTGAAATTACTATGACCGTTGGCAGTAGTAACATTTTTGAAGTAAAAGGTTATAACATCGATTCAAACGAGGTTCCTCTTGATGACTCACAAATTATTTGGGAGAAATGCTGCGGAGTGGGCAGCTTATCAAATACCACCGGTCTAAGCACTACTTATACAACAGCTTCAAGAGTTGCAGGCGAAAGAGATATAACCGCAAGTTATGGACCATTAAGAGCAGGAGTAAAAATCATTGTTGTTAATGAATAAAAAAATATTCTTTTGAAAGGAGAATAATTGGATGAAAAAAGGATTGATAATTTTATTGGTAATTGGATTAGCTGCTTGTTTATTGGTGGGTTGTAATGTTACAACACCGAGTGGTAATGGAAGTGCAGAAGGAGAGGGCGAAGGTGAAGCAGTTGATAGAGTAGTATTGGTTGAATTTTTTACTGTTGGCTGCCCAAACTGTATAATAGCCGAACCAATTATCGAGGGATTGGCCGAAGAATATGACCGCAGTAAAATGATATTAGTAGAAGAACGCCCTTGGGGTACACCCATTTCACCGGGAACTAATGATAGATATGAATGGTACTTACCAAATGCAGCTGATAGAAGCACTCCTAATACTTTTTATAACGGCTCTAACCAAAGAGTCTGGCATGGCAGTGCTTACTATATTTTTAAAAGTCCAATTGTTAATGAATTAGCAAAAGACTCTAAAATTAGTATTACTGTCACCAGAAGCGAAAATAATGGAACCAGTACCTTAACCGGAAAAATAAAAAATATAAGTAATTCCACTTTAGACAACCTGGTAATAAATGGGATGACTTTTAGGGATTATTATGAATCAGGACAAAGATATTTGGTGAAAGATATTTTTAAGGGAGTAGAAGAAGTTGGTGAAAGCCTTGAAGCAGGTGCTGAACAGAGTTTTACCTTTACTTTAGAAGATGTTCAATGGGAAATTAATCAACTGCATGGAGTAATTTTTGTGCAAAGCAGCTCTACTAAAGAGGTTTTTCAGGCATCATACGTAGAGTAAAATAAAAAAAATATTCTTTTGAAAGGAGAATTATTGGATGAAGAAATATTTACTGGTTTTATTGACGGTAGGATTAATTGCTTGTTTACTTGTCGGTTGTAATGTAACAATTCCCACCGAAGGCGAGGGTGAAGGAGAGGGAGAAGGAGAAGAAGAAACAATAAGTAGAGTGGTATTGGTTGAATTATTTACCGTCGGTTGTCCAAATTGTAAAATAGTTGAACCGATTCTTGAGCAATTAGCTGAAGAAGATTACGAACGCAGTGAGATGATATTAGTTGAAGAAGTTCCCTACACAGGCGTTCAACCGGTTACTATAGGCGCAAATGATCGATATAAATGGTATTTGCCAGATATTAATCAGAGAGAAACCCCCAATACCCTTTTTAATGGCTCAAATCAAAGAATCTGGAAAGTCGCATCTAAGGATTCATTTAAGAGCATGATTGAAAAAGAGTTTGCCAAAGAAGCAAAAATTAGCATTAATGTTAGCAGAACAGGGGATTCAGGAAGTACTACTTTATCCGGGAGCATAAAAAACATAAGCTCGTCCACTTTAAATAATTTATTTATAAATGGAATGGCTTTTAATGATCGTGGCGTATCAGGGCAAAAGTATTTGGTTTCAAATATATTTACAGGGGTTGAGGAAACAGGTATCAGTCTTGAACCCGGTGCCGAACAGAGCTTTACCTTTATTATTGAAGAACTGAGTTGGGAAGCTAATAATGTAAATGGAGTAATTTTTATCCAAGATAAAGATACTAAAGAGATTTACCAAGCACAATTTGTAGAATAATAATATGCCTATAACAAAAAATGGCAGTAATCAAAGTTTGTAAAAACCGTTTTCATTTATGATAATCTATTAATAACGAAGAGGTGACCAGATAAGTGAAATGTTCTAAAAAGCATATAAAAATACTTATAATAATCAATATAATTATGTTGTTTGTTTTGCTATTTACTTCCGGATGTGTCAGCGAATATACAACTTCAGGAGTTCCGGAAGTAGACCCAAATCCAGCGGTCAACCCGGATAATAGTACAGTAAACGATATAAAGGTTATTGCATCCTCCTCTACTATAAAAATCAATCAATCACTGCAGTTTGTAGTGAAAGGTTATAATTCAGACGATGAATGGGTTGTTCTTGATAAGTCCAGGATAAAATTATGGGATTGGAGTGCTCTGGGTTGTCCTGCTTGCTTTGAGGGATTTATAAATTTAAGCCCCAAAAGTGGTTCCTTAACTACAACATTTTCTTCTGGTAAGACCGGAACGTTCTATATTGTCGCTTACTATCAAGAAAACCCGGGGGACAGCTATATTACCGATTACACGGAAGTAAAAGTAACTAAATAATACAAGTGATTTATGTAAGAAGGAGCGCACTAACACAGCACGTTGTGTTGCTACTAAATACTAACGACCAAATACTATACTAATATTGGAGTTACAAATGTCTATAAAAAACACGATAAGAATCTTAATGATTATAGGGGGGATATTTTTATTATTATTTTTAGTGGGTTGTAAATCAGCGGGTACTGATGAAGCTCAAATTATGCAGATTGCTGAAAATATCGAAAAGGCTATTGAAAAAAAAGATGTGGATTTATTTATGGAAAACATCTCTTATAATTATTCTGACACTGAGGGTGGCACTTACGATAATCATATTAATAATCTACCAGAGGAAATATTTTCAAAAATAGAAGATGCTGAAGATTTAGTGGATATTTTTTCAATGTTTAAAATTGAACAAAAGGTTACTATACCCGAAAGTGATATAGTAGTGACTGATATATAT
>CAZWFH010000126.1:0-4839 GCA_964632105.1 uncultured Atribacterota bacterium | reverse complement strand
CCCTATCCCAGAAAGTATAAGCTAAAAAGGTGGGGAAGACAGACATATATAAAAGTTCCGTTACTACACGTGGCGTCCAGGAAGATTCTTCAGGGAATATAAACCTTATTGCGATTAAAACTAATCCGGTACCCAAAAGAAAGAGGGGGACTGCTCCACCCTCGGTATGACCGGCCCAACGGCGAACCAAAATAGAATAGAGCCCCCAGGAGATAGCAGCCATAAAAGCTAATAAATAAGGAAAATAATTTACTTGAAAATTCCCTTTGAATACCTCCCAGGAAAACATTCCACTATTTACAGTGGCCAGATAAAAACCGCTAAAAGCCATAACTACCCCGGGAATTAAAGTTATTTTCGCTTTTTTGTGTAAAATAGGAAGGGAAAAGACCAGAGTCAATCCAGGCCAGAGATAATTAATAATACTAATTTCAATTACCTGTTCACGACTAAAAGCTAATCCCACAGCCAGATAAAGAGATACTGTATAGATGACAAATAAAGCTCCACAACCTATCAAATATAAAATAGGAAGCTGGAAGGTTTTTTTAATTCCTCCGGATTTACTAATTAGGTAAATACAACTCCAAATACCGCTCAGCAAATATATCCAGGAAGCAGCGGTTAAAGGCCCTAACTGCTCTGTTAAGCTCCGCGAAAAGGCAATAGTAGTTCCCCAAAACAGTATAGCCAATATTCCCAAAATTGTGCTTAAATTTTCCCGGGAAGTTGATGCCTTCAAATCCTTTGCTCCTCTTCTGTTTTAGATTTTTTATTTTTCGCTTTCAGTATTGTTTATTTTATGTTAAAAAATTTATAATTTCAAGAAAATTAATTAAATGTCAAACAAGAAATGAAAACATTAAAAAAGAATAATTTTATGATAAATTTTAAGATTATAAATTATTTTGTAATTATTTTTAATTTTTATTTGACATTATCAAACATTTATATTAAGATTATCAATAATAACATTAATATTATTAATATGGAGGTGAATAATGAAGAAAATTCCGACCCTTTGTCCCGCCTGTAGCTCTATGCTGGAGATTACAGAGTTAAGATGTCCCAAATGCAGCACCACAATTCAGGGAGAATTCCCTATAAACAAACTTCTATCTCTCTCTGAAGAAGACAGCAATTTTTTAATTGCCTTTCTCCGCTCCAGGGGAAATATTAAAGAGGTCCAGGAGAGGATGAGTATCTCTTACCCTACTGTAAAAAATCGTTTGGATAAATTGTTAATTACCCTGGGATTATTTAAAGAAAACGAGGGACTGAAGGAAAAAGAGATTTTAGATACCCTGGAAAGAGGAGAAATTACCGCTGCCGAGGCGATAAAATTAATGAAGGAGGCAAAACAATAAATAAAAATTTTACCTTTGTCATTCAGTTGTAGTGGTTTGATTCATCGAACCTATCTATTATTTCTGTCATTGCTTTCCAAAGGTAAGCGTGGCAATCTCGTCTAATAACTAAAAACAAAATTAAAAAGGAGTTTAAAAAAATGAAAGAAGAAATTAAAAAAATTCTGGAAATGCTGGAAGAAAAGAAAATAACCAGCGAGGAGGCAGCAGAGCTTCTGGAGGCCTTAAGGGAAACTAAAGAAGAAGAGGAGATTACTCCTCCATCCACAAAGAAAAAGAGATTTTTAAAAATTCGCGTTACCAAAGGAGAAAAACCACAAGTAAATGTCACCATTCCTTTCAGCTTAGTCAATTGGGGAATAAATCTCGCTAGCAAGTTGGGCAAGAATACAATCAATATAGAAGGTAAAGAAATACCAATTGATATGGATGAACTCAACAAAGCGATGAATGACCCGGAATTTACCGGTAAAATTGTAGATGTAATGGAAGAAGAAAAAGGAGAACATGTAGAGATAGAAATTGTATAATAGATGGAAAATTGTTATATTATAATTTACAATCCGTAAATAAGGAGAGAGAATGAGAAAAGTTACCCGTGAAGAGATCTTAACCGGCAATCCCTTAAAAGTTATGTTTGTATTAAGCTTTCCGGTGATGATATCTCAGTTATTACATACTTTATATCATCTTGCCGATACTTTCTGGTTAGGTCATCTCCCTCCCGCAGAAAGTGGGGAAGCAGTTGCTGGTTTACAAATTTCCTGGCCGATAATCTGGTTTCTCATTGCTCTCTCCTTCGGATTTGGAATAGCTGGTGTGGCTCTGGTTTCTCAATATACCGGAGCAGGAGAAAAGAAAAATGCCAATATGATAGCCAGTCAGATGCTTTCTCTTTCTATTATATTTGGATTGATAATTGCTGTATTCGGATTTATATTAACCCCTTATCTGGTCCCTCTTATTACCAAATCAGCTACGGTCACCAGGACAGCCATAACTTATATGCGGCTTATTTTCTGGGGAATACCTTTCATATTTATTGCCTTCACCTTTCAGAGTATTCTCTCTGCTAAAGGTGATACCATAACCCCGATGTATATAAATCTTTTCACCGTTACTTTAAATGTTATACTCGATCCCTTTTTAATCTTTGGTTGGTGGCGTTTTCCTCATTTGGGTGTACTGGGAGCAGCGCTGGCTACCGTCATATGTCAGGGCATAGCTGCCTCTATATCTCTCTATCTCCTTTTTAGAGGGACAAAAGGGATAAAGATAACCTTAAATGGTCTAATCCCGGCTGGGAAATGGTTGAAAAAAATCTTCAAAATAGGACTGCCGGCAGCAATAGGGCATTCAACTACTGCCTTTGGATTCGTGCTGGTTATGGCTATTATCGGTAGAGTGAATAATCCGGAAACAGTTATTGCTGCTTATGGTGTAGGGGATAAACTGATTAATATTATTTTTATCGTGGTAGATGGCTTGGGGACAGGAATTATAACTTTAATCGGCCAGAACCTGGGGGCAAATCTTATTAATCGAGTAGAAGAAATCGCCCGAAAAAGCCTTCAAGTTGTATTTCTTATCACTTTATTAGAAGCCGCTCTGGTCTTTACTTTAAGAATTCCTCTATTTAAACTATTTATCCCGGGTCGACCAGATATTATTGCCGAAGGGATTCACTTTCTTGCCATTTTCACTTTGGGCATCCCCTTCTTCGGTTTGATCGGAGCTATTATGGCTCTATTTAGAGGGTCCGGGCATAATGTTCAACCTATGATTGTAGATATGGTAAGACTCTGGGGATTGAGAATTCCTCTTGCTTATTTCCTCGGTAATCAATTTGGTTCTACCGGTATATGGTGGGGAATGGCTTTGAGTAATATTATCTCTGCTACTGTAGCCCTCTTCTTTTACTATCAAGGAGGATGGAAGAAACAAGTTATTCATGAATACAAGGAAACTATTCAACCTGCCCCTTTTATTCCCGAGGAAGGATAAATTCACACTTTTTATCA
This sequence comes from uncultured Atribacterota bacterium, assembly GCA_964632105.1. Classification (GTDB taxonomy): domain Bacteria; phylum Atribacterota; class Phoenicimicrobiia; order Phoenicimicrobiales; family Phoenicimicrobiaceae; genus Sediminicultor. The sequence continues at coordinate 1,451 of CAZWFH010000126.1, read as the reverse complement.
AGTAAAAATTTCGCTACCCCCTAGTGGAATTTTTCCACTACCCTACTGGAAATTCTCCACACCTCCTAGTGGAATTTTTCCACACTAACAACAACAATTAAGAACAATAACAATATAACAACAACAACATTAGAGTGTAATTTTTCCACTGCTGTTGCTGCTGCTGGAATATATTAAAATTATCATTGTGGGAAGTGAAGCGACTAAGTAATCTCGTACTTCCTATTTACTTGTCATTCCCACCTCTTTGTAATGTATTCTTGGTTCACTTGCTATTTACATCACTTGTCTTCATTTTCCACTTTATTGCTATTTTGTAAAGCCGTAAAGCCTGATTCCATCCTCTGATTCCGGGGATTACTTTAAAAAAATTTTCCCATTGATCTTTTTTACTTAATTTTCTTGGATAATTGATCAATTTTATCTCCCAGCTCATCAATCTTTTTTTCTAAATTATCTACATATCTTTTAGAAGCAAAATTCATCTTCTCTAAGCTTTTATCAATCTCTGGTTTAATCTTTTCTATTAATTTATCTTTTTCTTTTTCTGCTTTATCCATAATATCCATTACAAATTCCTTGCTCTCACTCTGACTTAATTCACCTTTTTTAATTAACTCTTGAGCTATTTCATTTGCCCTTTCCTTGGTAAGAGAAAGCATCCCTAAACTTGCAAGAAACATCTTTCTGCCTAAATTAAACATATCCTCACCTCCCCTTTTTAACATTTTTAATGGAGAAAGAATTGAAGGAAGCATTATTTTTTTAGTCTTCTCCTGCTCAACTATAATCTGGGCTAAGACTAAAGAAGTTATATCCTCTTTAGTCTTATTATCTATCACCTTCAGGTCAACTCCCTCTCGAATTAATCTGGAAACTTCAGAAAGATTTACATACTTTTTCTCTTTCGTATCATATAGCTTACGATTTAAATATTTTTTAATAATATATTCTCCCATATAACATTTTCCCCCTTAAAATAATTAACGCAATGCGTTACAATACAAATATAACACAGTGCGTTATATTTGTCAAGCCCCTGTAAAAACAGTATCGAGTATCAAGTATCGAGTAAAGAAAGAAAAAGAAAAGATAGAAAAATTAGATTTCTTCTTTTGCTCTAACTACCCCACCAAAGTTTATACTAACTGAAATTTTTACCTTATACCTACTGGAATTTTTCCATACTAACAACGACAAATAAGAACAATAACAATATTAAAGAGAAGGGAAATATATTTTGATAAATTTGTACTAAAATATTTTCAATAAAAAGGGTTTTTTGATTTAAATGGCGAATTATGGTTATATAATAGTAAGGAAATTGGAGTTAGATAAAAAGGATGGATAAATATGGTTTTTACAAAACTAAAGAGAAGATATAAAAATCTTAACAGGCTTCGACAAATAGTCAATATTTTAATCAAATACGGATTTGATTATTTTGTAAA
>CAZWFH010000125.1:0-4875 GCA_964632105.1 uncultured Atribacterota bacterium | reverse complement strand
TGCCTACAATGGGACAATGGATTTTTATATTATAGATCAAAAGGACCCTGTAGTTGAAGTCTATAAAAATATATTCCCACAATTGTTTAAGAACTTTGACCAGATGCCCGAGAATTTAACGGAACACATCCGTTATCCTAAAGACCTCTTTCAAGTACAGGCAGAGCTTTATTCTACCTATCATATGCTGGATCCTGATGTATTTTATAATAAGGAAGATTATTGGAATACCCCTAATGAGATTTATGCGGAAAATGAAATCAGGATGGAACCATATTATATTGTAACTAAACTCCCGGGGTACGAAAGGGAAGAATTTATTTTAATGACTCCTTTTACTCCATCTACCAAGAATAATATGATTGCCTGGCTAGCGGCTAAAAGTGACCAGCCGGAATATGGGGACTTGATTGTTTATAAATTCCCCAAGGATAAACTGATTTTTGGTCCGATGCAGATAGAGGCAAGAATAGACCAGGATTCGGAAATCTCCCAGCAGTTGACCCTGTGGGGACAGAAGGGCTCTACGGTTATTCGGGGGAATCTGCTGGTAATCCCTATAGAAAAATCGATAATCTATGTTGAGCCTTTGTATTTGCGGGCTGAGACGGGTGAAATTCCCGAACTAAAGAGAGTAATCGTCTCTAATGGTTCAGATGTGATGATAGGAAATAATCTGGAAGATGCTTTAGAGAAACTCTTTACACGAACTTTTGGGGAAAAGGAAATCGCAGTAACCGGCGAAGAAAAAACTCTTAAAGATTTGATTAAAGAAGCAGCAGGATATTATGAAAGTGCTCAAGAGTTTGCTCGCGAAGGCAACTGGAGCAAATACGGAGAAGAACTGCAGAAATTGGAACAGACTCTGAAGCTGTTACAAGAAGCAAGCGAGAGAGAATGAAATTAGTCGTTAGTGAATAAATCTAGCGTGAAGCGTACAGCGTTTAGCGTATAGTTTTGGATTAATAAAATTTGTCCTAATTAAATTGAAAATTTAAAGCGGAAAGCGGAAAATTATAATTTAAAATTCAAAACTTTTTTTCGTATCGCGTATCGCGTGAAACAAATCAGAATTCAGAAATAGGGTACTTGCTATTCGATTAGAATATTAGTATTAGATGTAGGGGGCGGATTTATCCGCCCCGTTTTTTATTGTCATTGCGAGCTCCGATTTATTGAACCCCCTACTTTAATTCAGAGATCATCAGGGCGTATGCACGTATGCAATACGCCCCTATACGCTGTACGCTATACGCTATCCGCTAAGTCTATAATCTTTGCCTCTAAAGTTTCCAGGTCCAGTAAGGCAATAGTACTCTTTCCGGTTAGCCAGCCTCCACATTCACCCGGATTTATGATGAGGGTCTTTCCGATTTTACGCAAATCAGTTCGGTGGGTATGTCCATATATAATCACATCGTATTTCTGGCTTTCTGCCAGGGCGTCTATTAATTTTTCTTTGTGAAGCATAATAACATTTTTATGATTTATGTTCACATTATATGGCGAAGGATAAAGCTCTCCTATCCCCTTAAATTTTTCCTGAAGGTAAAGTTTATCTCCATCATTATTCCCGAAGACTCCTTTTAAAGGACAGTTTAAATTTTTAAATTCCAAGAAAGTAAAAGGAGAAACAAGGTCTCCCGCATGTAAGACCAGCTCGACTTTTTTCCGGTTGAAAATTTCCACTGCTTTTTTTATCTGGGGCAGATTATCATGCGTATCAGAGATTATCCCAATTTTCATTTTATTATTACCTCCAATTATTTAATAATTTTTAATATTCTAAAATATATTCGATATGAATAAATAAACCACACTCGACCCGATTCTTTATAGGTTCGACAAATCAAACCCATACATTTTTATTCATTTTATATTAAAAAATACAAAAATAAAAGGTTTTATAAAAATATAGAAAACTAAATAATGAAAATATTTTAGAAATAAAGAAGTATTTTTTATATTTTTGTAGTATAATATATTGGTTTTAAAATAAGAGCAAACCCATATAATCTGGTAAAAAGGAAGTAAAAAATAAGAAATGCCAGAAAATATTATCGGAATTTTAGGTGGAATGGGACCCGAAGCCACCATCGACTTATTTTATAAGATAATTAAGTTTACTCCTGCAGAAAAGGATCAGGACCATTTAAGGATAATTATTGATAATAATCCCAAGATACCAGACCGTACTGCAGCCATCCTGGGAAAAGGAGAAGACCCTCTTCCGGCTTTACAAGAGAGCGCTAGAAATTTAGAAAAAGCTGGGGCAGATTTCATAATTATTCCCTGCAATACCGCTCATTATTTCCTTCCCTCGATTCAAAAAAGTGTTAAAATAGCGATATTAAATATGATTAAAGAAACTGCCAAAGAAACCCAGAAAAGAATTTCCCAAATAAAAAAAGTAGGGCTTTTAGCTTCCATAGGTATTTATAAAACAAAAATTTATTATCAACAGCTTAAAAAATTTAATATCAAGGTTATTTCACCCGAAGAGGAGGATAAAGAAGAAGTTATGAAGATAATCTATGCAGTTAAGGCAGGAAATTTGTCTGAGGGAATCAAGAAAAATATTTTAAAAATCGCCCAGAAATTGATCGACAAGGGAGCAGAAGCAATAATTGCCGGTTGTACCGAGATCCCTCTAATCCTAAAAGAGGGAGATGTCTCAGCCCCGCTAATAGACCCGACCCAGGTTTTGGCTAAAGCCGCAGTTCAGAAAGCCAAGCTATAAAAAACAGTAACAACCAACATCATGTTCCCCTCTTCTTTTGGTAAAAATTCAGATAACTATATTAAAATATGTTTTTTATTTCTCAGTTCTCAATTCTTAGTTTCTGTAAGAGCGTATTGCAATACACTCCTACTTTTATCTATCTTTTTTTTCTCTTTCTTAACTCGATACTCAATACTATATACTCGGTACTATATTTAAATTTTAGACAACTACATTAAATTATGGTAAAATCTTTAATAAATATATTACAAGACTTTAATAAGGTAAGGACTAAATAGGGGAGGAACATCGGTGGAGAAAGATATAGAATTTGTTAAAGAAATTGCCTCAAAAGAGAAGAACTTTCCACAATGGTATGTGGATGTAGTAAGAAAAGCTGAACTGGCTGATTATACTACCATAAAAGGTTGTATGGTAATCAGACCCTATGGATACGGTTTATGGGAGAATATGCAAGCTGGTTTGGACAGAAGGATCAAAAAGACCGGGCATAAGAATGCTTATTTCCCTTTGTTTATTCCCGAGAGCTTATTAAAGAAAGAAGCAGAACATGTAAAGGGTTTTGCCCCAGAAGTTGCTTGGGTTACTTATGGCGGAAGCCAGAAGTTAGAAGAGAGGATGGCTGTCCGTCCTACCTCTGAAGCCATTATATGTAGCCTTTATTCTAAGTGGGTCAGGTCCTGGAGAGACCTTCCCATCCTTTTAAACCAATGGGTAAATATTGTGCGTTGGGAGAAGGTAACCCGTCTGTTTTTAAGGACTACCGAGTTTCTCTGGCAGGAGGGCCATACTGCCCACAAGACCGAGCAAGAGGCGGAAGAAGAAACCTTAAAAATTTTAAAAGAGGTTTATCAAGACTATATAGAAGATGACCTGGCTATCCCGGTAATTGTGGGTAGAAAGACTGAAAAAGAAAAATTTGCCGGGGCATTACATACTTATACTTTAGAAGCTCTTATGAGCGATGGTAAAATGCTACAAGCTGGAACTTCGCATAATTTAGGGCAAAATTTTGCTAAAGCCTTTAATATTAAATATTTAGACGAAGACCAGCAAGAGAAATATGTTTGGCAGACTTCCTGGGGGACGACTACCAGGTTAGTTGGAGCCCTGGTAATGGTGCACGGTGATGAACGGGGATTAAAATTGCCTCCCAAGGTTGCCCCTGTTCAGGTAATCATAGTGCCCATTATGTTCGATAAAACCAAGAAAGAAGTTTTAGAAAAAGCCGAGAGTATCCGCACCATTTTAAAGAAAGATTTTCGGGTAGAGATTGATACCCGAGATGGATATACCCCTGGCTGGAAATTCAACGAATGGGAGATGAGAGGAGTTCCTTTAAGACTCGAGATTGGACCTAAAGATATAGCTCAAGGCCAGGTGATGTTGGTAAGAAGGGATATCGGAGAAAAAATGGCCGTAAAGGAAGAAAAATTAGCAGAGACAGTTAAAGAATTACTGGATAGTATTCAAGAAAATCTTTTTACCCGAGCCAAGAAATTTTTAGAAGAAAATATTCGCGAGACCTCCGATTATAATGAATTCAAAAAAATTATCGAAAAGCAGAGAGGATTAATCAAGACTTATTGGTGTGGAAGTAAAGATTGTGAAGATAAGATAAAAGAAGAAACCAAAGCAAGCATAAGATGCATTCCTTTTGAGCAAGAAAAAGCTTCGGGAAAATGTATTTATTGTGGGAAGGAATCTTCTACTTTAGTGTATTTTGCCCGAGCTTACTAAAAAATTATTAAGATAAAGGAGGGTAAAAAAATGGCCGAAGTGATTATTGGAAAAGTAACTGATTACTTTGCCAAAATAGGTGTTGCTGCTTTAGTTATTAACAATGGAGAATTAAGTTTGGGTGATACCATTCATTTTGTTGGGCATACTACTGATTTTGAACAGAAAATAAATTCAATGCAAATAGAAAATCAACCAGTAGATTTTGCAAAAACAGGCGATGCAGTAGGAATTAAAGTAAAAGATAGAGTTCGCCATGGTGATAAAGTATATAAAGTTACCGCATAGATTAAATTCTTATTATATATAAGGTCATTCCTGTTTCCTCAGGAATGACCTTTATTTAGTGCGCCCAGCATGGGTGATTACTTGTCGGTGAAAGTCCGATATGG
>CAZWFH010000124.1:0-4885 GCA_964632105.1 uncultured Atribacterota bacterium | reverse complement strand
ATGTTATTATTATAGCAGACTTTCTATGTGTCCAGCTAATCGGGTACAGACCAGTATTCAAGAGTTGTTAGGTCATAAAAATTAAAAAACAACAGAAATATAAACACTTGTTACTAAAACTGCGATGAATAAAATAGTAAGTCCAATTGATAATTTGGATATTAAATGATAATTGAAAGATTTGGTGGAAATGTGCGACTACGCATCGCTATCTACGCCAACCCAGTATTTCGACACAGAATGTGGGCATACAAGAATGTTGGAGAGATAACAACCGAGATGCTGCGGAACCTGTGGTGCTCGCAATTTCAACAACCCAATGTTGAAGGAGGTGATGTGTATATACATGTTATGTGAATTAACTCCCCAATGATACATTTGAGGTTGTTCAAAATTTAAATGCTGATCTAATCAGCAAGGAGGAGAAAAATGAAAAAATCAAATTGGCTACTCTTAACAACCATCTTGGTTATCACTTCAGCGATTCTTTGCTTTACTTTTAGTTACAAAACGGAGGCAGATAGTATGGAAGCCGATATCACTGCGATCAAAGAGGTATTAAGCCAATATGCCGTCGGGGTTAACACTGGAGATTTTGATCTTTGGATTTCCCTATGGGCTGATGACGGGGTACGGATGCCACCAGACGCCCCTGCTCAAATCGGGAAAGAGCAGATACGAGAAGGACAGAAGCCCGGATTCGATAAGATGAATTTAGATATTACCATCCATAGTATAGAGGAAGCTAAGGTATATGGCGACTTAGGATTAACTCGATGTACATACACATTGAAAGTGACTCCAAAAGCAGGCGGCGAGACGATTATTGCTATGCCAGATGGTAAAGCCTTGACCCTATATGAAAGGCAATCTGATGGTTCTTGGAAGATCAAATACGATATCTTCAACTCTAATGTCCCACCAAAATAGGAGTAATAAGCCAAGCTGGTAGCGACAGATTAAAAGGAGTATTGATCCTGGCTAACCTGAAAGCCAGGATGGAAATGTAATATCCAAACTTAGACAACCGGAAATATCCATGTGTCATTGGAATCCATACAAAACAGATACATTTAGTTTGTATAGCAGACCTTAATGAAGTATGATGAGTTATTTTCATAGAAAATAAAATATAGAAGAATAAACAATTGAATAAAAGGGGCACTTCGGTGTCCCTTTTTATATTGATTTAAGATTAAAATATTTTTGTTATTAACTGTTAGTTTAAGATAAAAAAAACTTTTTACATATGATCTTCCCCCAGCTAAAAGTTCTGAACCTATTCAATAGGAAGTGTAAGTTAATTAAAAGCAGAACTTATTTTAAGAGATACTAATTAATTTTTCTAACTTTTGATATAATTCTTCAGTATCATCACTCATACAAAAAGTTCGAAAATCGTTTTGTTGGGGAGCCTGACATTCCAAGCCCTTTAGCATTTTACTGAAGGGCTCTAATATAAAGATTTTACAGATTCTAATTGTTAAAAATTGCTTCTAATATTGAAGAATTAACTGATTTAATCTAATATTTTCAGTTGCAATATTTCCCTTAAAAGTTCTGAACGTGTCCAATAGGGCAAGTAGAACGAGAAGGGCTGTTGGCAAGTAAGTCGAAGGGTTTTCTATAAGTAGGATAAAGCTTTTCTTCATTTAAGGTGCAGTTCGATAGCAGAATATTTAAAAGATTTCTTTTCCCGGCGTTATCCTGCTTAAGATAAGAAGAATAAGCCTTTTGCGAAAGTTCTAAAATTTTAATTCCTTGTTCGAAATAATTGGTATTGGCATTTTTATGTTTTTGAAGATTAATGAGTATATTATTTTGTTCGTCTTTCCATTCATTAGTCTTTTCCTGATAAAATGAAGTTGTGACTACTTCATCTAACTTATCAATATATATTTTATCCAGACGATGTTGTAGTTTAGTGTATTGTTCTTGTAAGGATTTTATCTGACTATCATGATATTCTTTCTCATCTTGGTGACTCATTAATAGAGCTTCTTTCATCCAGTTGATAATCTTAGGTTCAATCTTTATCTTTTTTACTAACTCACCCAGTTTTTCGGCTAAGTATTCTTCTCTTATAAATTTTTTCCTACATTTACCCTTATAGTTGGTACAATGGTAGTAAACATATTTATTTTTTTTAATTTCTGCCGTGATGGTACAACCACATTTGGCACAGGTTAAGAGTCCGGAGAAAGCAAAATTATGTTTTTGGATCTTTTCAGACCTATTCGATTTCGAGAAGGATTTTTGTACCTGATCAAAAAGTTCTTTACTGATGATGGCCGTGTGTTTGCCTTTATAAATCTTATCGTCCCATTTAAAATCTCCGTAGTAGATAGGGTCTTTCAGTATCTTATAGATAGTGCTTTTGTATAATTTATAACCCTTTCTGCTTCTTAATCCTTCTTCATTAGCAAAGTGATTAATCTTCTCAACGGAGTATTCCCCGGTACTGTAGAGCTTGAATATTTTCTTAATGATCTGGGATTTGGGTGGATCGATTTCGATAGCTTTTATTTTTCTGCCATTTAGTTCTTTTTCTACATTGATATAACCTAAAGGGGCATAGGAAGGATAGTAACCTTCATGGGCTTTCTGCAGTAATCCTTTTTTAACCTCTTCGGATAAGTTATCAATATAATTTTTAGCCATTAAAATTTTAATACCGTGAATAAACTTCTGATGAGATTTCGATTCTTTAGATAAAACTTCATTTTCTTTAACCAGGTGGATAATTAAATTAAGACCTTCAATGGTGAGATAATCTTTGAAATTTCGATACAGTCGATCAGTCTTTTCACAAAGGATATTCTTGACTTCTTTATTATTTTTTAAAAAATCTATCATACTATTGAAGCTAGATCTTCCAGCTTGTTTGGCCGTTTCTACATCAATAAATTCCTTGATTATTTTTAATTTGTTTTTTAAAGCATATTCTTTGATTAGTTTTAATTGAGCAGGGATGGAAAAACCTTCTTCTTGTTCTTTACTGGAAACTCGTGCATATAATACTGCTTTCATATGGTCCGCCTTTTAGAAAATATTAATATGTCAAATATTTTAAAAGTTCTATCCCTGGAAATTGTGATCCTCAAATAATTTTTTGATGTGGTATCTCTGAATTTTGTTGGGTTTGGTTTTTCCTTTGAACCAGCGGTTTACGGTTGAGAAGTGGATATGTAGTAGGTCAGCCAATTTTCTTTGGCTGATTCGATTTTCAAACCGATAAATTTCTAATTTTTCTATTAAATCATCCATATACGCATTATATAGCAAATAAGATTTATTTTCAATATTTTTCATTGATTTTATTTTCCTCCAATATTTTGTATGAAATAAAATTATAAGGATCATTCCATTTTTTAATGAATGCACACATTTTTTAAAGGATGAGTTTTCCACAGCCTTTTTAAATTTTCTGAAGCTTCTGAACCTTCTGAAGCTTTATATAAGATAAGCGAAGGATTCCGAAAAGAGTAGAAATTCATAAAACCCTTGTGCCAAAACAAAAGCGGTGCTTGCGTTTCCAGCTATCAGGCTTTTTAAATGTATCATCCCGCATTTCATATTATCCTTCAGAAGCTTCAGAAGCTTCAGTTTTATCCCCAATCTGATATTTATTTTTTAAGCAGCGCAGTCTTTCCGTATTGATGCGGAAGCCCATTCTGCCGTTATTAAATCTTGTTTTATGGAATCCCAACCGCCTGATTCGGTTATTGACTACCCGATCGGAAATGACTTCATTCTCCGACCGGAATTCATTGATACGTTTTGAAATGGCCTGGGTTAAGAATCGCCTGTCCCGATTCTCTCGACATTCATCATCAATAGCCTTTACAATTTCAGCCTCCAATCCCATGCCTTCTTCATTATCTTTATTTTTTTGGATTCGTTTTACGATTTGGATAAATTCACTTTTTCTCTCCGGTTCGCATATCAATAGCGCTTGATAGAGCGGAAACATAATTTCATTCAATCTTCCCCGGGCAATATACTGCGCTTCAGGCAATTCCTTCGACATATAATTAGCCCGAAAAACGGTCAGTCTTTCTCTCAAATCATTAGCCCATTTTATATCAATCTTTCTTTCTATTTGAGGATTGCTGTTTTTCTGCATAATAAAGAGAATGCACCGGCTTTCAATAATATCGGGAATGCTTTCCGTAGTACAGATGACCAGGGGAGTAAAGGTGTCATAATATTCAATCTGATCTTCACCATATTTATTCAGATTAATTCTTGATACTTTTAATCCCCGTTTATAAGTAGTTTTGATCAGGTCCGCAAGTCCCTGATTTCCACCTCTGCCCAGGAGCTTTATTTCATCAATGATGAGTGCAGGTTTGAATAATTCCACCGAACGAAACAAAGTTGCCTCAGTCAGGGAAGTTAGTCTTTGAGCCCGAAAAGCCAGCTCGCTTAAAACTTCGCCTGCTCTCGATTTACCCGTTTCCTTGACACCGTAAAAATAGAGAATAGGGGTGGTATTAAATTTTTCGATTAAGTAAGTATGAAAAATCCACATGGAAAGAATCAAGTAATCTGAATCAAGCGGCATCTCTAAATAGCTTTTTATAAATGCACTAATTTCAGTGGCGAGTCTGGCAACATCCATCTTTAGAGTTCTATTGATAATATTGGCATCCAATATTTTAATGGGAAGATTTTGTTTTGGAGAATATCTTTTACCATCTTTAATAAAATATTCTTCAATGAGCCATTGCCCTTTTTTGCAGAAAAGGTATTTAGTTCTGCCATCCTCTCCAACTAAATGGATAAGATCGGGAACAATAGATTTTGTCCTGTCTTTCAATATTGAATGAGCTGACTTTCCGGTTCTTTTTCTTTCATCATATTTTTCCGGAATAAAATCAGG
>CAZWFH010000123.1:0-4897 GCA_964632105.1 uncultured Atribacterota bacterium | reverse complement strand
AACTCCGGCAAAAGATTAAGATCATCAACATCAATAACCGCTAACTTACTTATATCCCCGGTAACTATTCCAATATTTATATCAGAAAATTTATTACACCAATCAAAAATATCTTCTATGTTTGCTTTTTTATATTGGTAAGATTTCCAATAGATATAAGGTTTCTTTTCCTTATCAATCGGTATTAGACTATAATCATTTTTCAGATATTCGTCGATTATACTGTGAATATGCTTCAAATTTTTGCTGGGCTCGGCAAAAAGCCCAGACATAAGCAAAGACTCCAATCATGCCCGTACAGCCTTTCAACTACGTTTTTTTATATTATCCTAGTGTGATGTTGCTACAACTTCAGGAAAATATTACAGCATAGCAAAATAACCGCATTAAATGAAAAGTATGTGTTTGATCTTTCAGTATAATAAACCTACAAAAAAAAGGGGGGGTAATTTAAAGGCATACTTCCATCAAACTCAACAATGCGGCAATACAGAATTAAGGAAATTTTACACTGGCAAATTTAGATTAAGTCAATATAGCCTAAAAAGAATAGAACTTAAAACTCTTTAGAATAAGCCACTATTGCTACCTAAGAAATTAAATTCATTGTTCTCTAGGTTGCCGTTTCAACAAATTTCAATTATTACAGAACAAATTTAGTGCGATTTTCCTTATATATTACCAAAAATAAAAATTTATCTTATTTTTTAAAACATTCCAATATTTATTGCTTATTCCGACTTGTCGGAAATTGGCTTTCATTCTCACCCTTACAAATGGGGAGTCCCCGCTAAAATAAAAAAAATAGCTGGGGTATCTGATTTATTTTTTCTTATCTTTGCACCCAGGTCCCAACTCCGTTTTCAAGAGCCTTGGCATACAGTAGCCGACCAGTCATAATATCGTGGCTTGCCAATCCCATGAGCACTGCTCCTCGTAACCCTTTTTTCACGGGTTCTTTTATACCAGCGGCAATTTCTCCCATATCCGCATATATCTGTTCTTTTACAGGATACCCTCCATGGAAATAATTTGACTCCTTCTGTGTCATTAGGTACTGATTCTTGTCATCACATACAAAAATTCCACCTGTCATAATATCCGCATCAAAGGAAGAATCATAGTCAATCGCAATAGCCAAAACATCACTCTTAAGCCATGATGAGCGAATAAATCTTTTTGGTTTCTCAAGAATGGGTGTACAAGTAATAACAACGTCGGCATCTTTAACAGTTGTTTCTGGATCTTTACAAGGGATAAAGGTTACACCCGGAAGCTGGGAAGACAAAACTTTCTGATATTTTCTAATTTGCTCTGAGAAGATATCATAAATTTTTACTTCTTTTATTTCAGGAAGCACTTCTTTCATAGCCAGTAAGTTGGTAGTCCCTTCGACACCCAATCCAATAACAGCTACAACTTCTACACTTGGATATGCCATGTACTTGGCACAAAGTCCTGCTGCAGCTCCTGTTCTCCAAGCTGTTATCCAGTTCGCATTCATAACAGCCTTAAGAAGACCTGTCTCACAATCATTAATGAAAAAAATGCCATTCATGTAAGGAAGTCCCTTCTTCTTATTTGGGGGATACCCTGCATTCCATTTAATACCTACAGTATCGACATTTCCTGCAACCCAGCAGGGCATAGCATGAATAAAACAGTTAGTTCTAGGATGAACACCAATTTTGGACGGGAGCTCTACTTTCCCTTCGGCTTTCAGTTTAAAGCCTTCATCAACTGCATTAATAACCTCTTTCATAGAAATGCCTAAAGATTTCACTTCCGCTTCAGATAGCCAAAGAACATCTAGAACTTTCATAGATAAAATTCACCCTTCCTTAAAAGATTAATGATTTAACTTTTATGTTCATAATATCACAGTTTTTACATATAACCATTTATTTATAAGTTTTTTGAATTGATACATTCCGGGTTTAATGCATTTATTGCAGGCTCACCGTTTAAAACTCTCATCACCTCTTCGCTGAACATCTGGGTCTCTCGACTAAAACATTCAAAAGTAACACCTGCCATATGGGGAGTAACCACTACATTTGGTAATGAGATCAATGGGTTATCTAATGTAGCCGGTTCTTTTTCAAAAACGTCCAGTCCCGCTCCTGCTATCCGCCCTTCTTTTAATGCCTTAAGTAGGGCTTGTTCGTTTATCAGAGCACCTCTACTGGTATTAACAATGTATGCTGTTTTTTTCATCGAAAAGAGTTGTTGCTCAGCTATAATATGGCGAGTTTCGCTATTTAGCTGGCAGTGCAAGCTAACTATGTCAGATTTCTTAAGGAGATAGTCTAGGGTTACTTCTTCTGCATTAACCTCTTTTGCCCGATCTTTGGGTACATAGGGATCAAAATAAAGGATACAGCAATCAAAATTCTGCAAAAGTCTGGCTACATGATAGCCCACCTGACCTAAACCCATAAGACCCACTATCTTCCCCGTAAGTTCAGATGCTTTTACTAATCGTTGAATACATTTTCCTTCCCTTAATGCCATCATTGTAGTAAAAACTTTTTTTAATAAAAGCAACATCAAAGTAATTGTATGTTCCGCCACGCTTATGGGGTTAGACCCTGGTGTCCAAGTAACAAATATACCATGACTTGTGGCAGCGTCCAAATCTACATTATCAGGTTTTCCGCCGCATTTGGCGATGATTTTTAAATTTGGAGCAGATTCGATTATCTTCCGGGTTATTTTGTGCTTTGATGATATAACTATTGCTGAAGCGTCGTGGATTTCTCTCATGAGCTCATCTTCTGTGTATGCGTCATTTTTTGACACTAGACGAACTTGGCCTATTTTTTCAAGTATTTTGTTATATTCTTCATGTTCGAAAATTACAATTAAATGTCTGTTAATCATTTTATTCCACTCCTCTGAGGATGGGGAAAGCTAATCTAAAAGCAAATAATTTCAACGTAATCAAAGAAGGTGAGTTTTTATTTCCTTCTAGATAGTTCATTTAACAAATGAAATATATTATCCTAATCTTAGCCTATTTTCCAAAACATCCTCTTCTTTCAATGATTATTTTTAGATAAATTTTTATTTTTTTAAAAATCAAACAATCTATAAAAACAAATAAATAATTGCCATGAAAAATTCTGTACAAATCCTCTATAAAAAATAGGTCAAAATCTTCATGGCAATTATTTTAAGATTATTTAGGAGATAAACCGAGATTTTCGACCAACGGCCTTTTAGCCTCTCTTGTTTCAATATAAATCTTGGCCATCTCATCTCCGGGTATAAACACAACGGGCACCCCTAGTTTGCTTACAAGATTCAGGAAACTCTTATCCTTCGAAATTTGTTCGAACACTGATCTAAGTTTTTGTATAATAGGTTCAGGGGTTCCTTTAGGTACTGCTGCAGCATAATATTGCATGGCATACCAAGAGGTGTCATATCCCAAATCCTCTAAAGTGGGGACATCCGGGTATTGTTCTATTTTATGTGTAGTTAAAAGCAGTTTTACTTTTCCTGCATCCACCATAGGTGCAATCTCAGGCACTTGGGCACTTACTAAATCGATGTGTCCACCCACCAAGGCTGCCACTGCAGCAGCTGTACCTTCGTACGGAACATGAACCCACTCTACTTCCCCAACATCGGCTATTTGTGCAGGCGCCAAGTGGCCTATACCACCGGTACCTGAACTACCGTATTTTATTTTTCCAGGGTTCTTTCGGCTGTATTCAAACAATTCGTTTAAATTTTCCCAGGGAGCATCTTGGCTTACAGCAAGCAATCTGCCAGTTTGAATCATACCTGCTATAATCTCTATGTCGTCCATAGTATAAGGATAGTTTTTCATAGTTAGTGGGGCATCAACACACAAAGTGCCAATGTCCCATATTATCCTGTATCCCGTAGGGCCACCTTCTATAACATACTGCAATCCTACGGCTCCCGAACCACCAGGTTTGCTCATCATAACCATTGGTTGTCCTAAATATTGACTGGCCACGCTTGATATTACACGCCCTGATAGGTCAGTAAAACCACCTGGAGAATAAGAGCCAATTAACTCAACAGGTCTTGTTGGGTATTCTTGATCTGCAAGAGCGCTTGCTGTAATAATCGTAATAATTAAGCTAGCCACTAAAAAAAACCACACTAATCTAATTTTTCTCATCTTATTTTCAACACTTATTTTACTTAACATCATAACCCTCCTTTTTTTCTTTCTTAAAAAATCATTAAACATAGTCCTCTAATACTTGAGCTTTGAACTAAATATCTTTTCGCCTCCTTCCTAGTGATATACCAGTACCATAATTAAATGGCTGTGAAAAATATTTCAACCATTATACCCCTATTATGATATTTTCTGGTTTATCAATAATTTAAAAGAAAGACATTTTTGAAACACTTTAAATAGATGATGAAACTTTTTTGTTTCTGTTAAACAAATTTTATTACCCAATATTTATACAAAATTTCTTTAGCTTAAGTTCACGTTACCTTTTTATCCTTTATGATTGAAAAAATATGCCCATCGGCAGAATGACATGAACATATTTCGTTAAAAAATAGATAACGGTTGTAATAATAATAGAAATTGCAAGAATCCCCACCCAGCTTTTTTCACCTAGGCTGCGTATAAAAAATAATAGAAAAACCGTCGTTGATATATAGTATCCAACCAGATCTATCAAAAATATATAACCTATTATTAATGTGTAGCTGGATATAATTTGAACTGCTGGATATTTTTGGGTTGCGGCCTTATCACTTGTGGGTAAACTTTTTTCTTTCCTTATTAACCTAGTTATTATTAAAACTGTACTGAGAATAAGTATTAACAAAAGCCATATTCTAGCGTGACTTTATTAAACGATTATTAAAATTAGCCTAAAACATTGTATATATA
>CAZWFH010000122.1:0-4936 GCA_964632105.1 uncultured Atribacterota bacterium | reverse complement strand
AAATTATCTTCAGAATACCTCTGCCTGCAAATCTCTTTTATTTTTTCCTTATTTTCTCTGTTTAAAAAAATGGTTTTTATCAACTCTAATTCAGCCCTTTCTTCCTTAATATTTTAAAAATCTTTTTAAAAAATTAGTCGATAGTTCAAAACTCTAAACTTTTTTCGTATAAAGTATTGCTTTTAAAGTAGGGGTCAGATTTATCCGACCCGTTTTCATTGCGGGTTCGATAAATCGAACCCTTACCATTCTGCAATTTTATCTGATTCCAAAGATATAAATTTTTTAATATCCTGCAAGAGTCTGTTAATTCTTTTATGTTTAGTTTTATAACTAATCCGGTTAACGATAAGCTGGGCACTAAGAGGAATTATCTCATCAATTATTTCTAACTTATTCTCCTCTAAGGTGCGCCCGGTAGAAACTATATCAACAATCATATCTGCCAGACCTACCTGGGGAGCCAATTCTACCGAGCCATAAAGCTTAATTAATTCCACATATATCCTCTTTTTTTTAAAATAGTCTGCTGCAATGCGGGGATATTTGGTTGCTACTTTTAAACGGTGCCCATTATTTTTATAATATTTTTTTTGCTCCCTCTCTTTCGGAGCAGCTACTACCATCTTACACTTTCCAAACTTTAAATCTAAAAGTTTATAAACATCTTTTTTCTCTTCTAATAATACATCCTCTCCGACAATCCCGATATCTGCTACCCCGCATTCAATATAAGTTGGATTATCTTTAGGCCTGGTAATGACAAATTTAACCTCCTCTTCCTGGTCAAAAAATGCCAATTTCCTGTTTATCTCTTTCCCGCCTTTTAAATCAATTCCTACCTTTTCGAACAATCGAATAGAAGGTTTAAACAGCTTTCCACTGGGCAAAGCAATAACTAAATAGTTAGTATTAATTTCTCTACTCATAAGTTATCATTTCCTCTTTTCCTGATGTTACTTCAATTCTTTTAATTTTGTTGGGCTGATTATCAACTACTATTACTATATATTTTATCCCTTTAGAGCGAGCATAATTTAACACCTCTGCAAACTCTCTTTTCCCAACCTCTAACTCTACAATTAGCCCCTTTTTTCTTAAATTTTTAGCTGATTTCAGGGCTTTTCTAAAATTATCTTTATTGTTTTGGTAACACACCAGGTACTGGTCAGGCTTTTTTAGGTCTAAAGAATTTATATTCTCTCTCTCTAATGCCATTATCAATCTCTCTAGTCCAACAGCAAATCCGGTAGAAGGTAGATTTTCTCCAAATCTTGAACAAAGCTTATCGTATCTCCCCCCACCACAGATCGGAAACCCCAAATAGTCAGTATAGCCTTCAAATATAATTCCTGTATAATAATCAAAATCACGTATAATTCCCAAATCTATCAGAACATATTCTTCTAATCCGTAATCTCTCAAAAGATTATAGACTTTTTTTATTTCTTTCAAAGCAGATAGCGATAATTTATTGTTTACCATCTTTTCTGCCCCTTCTAACACTTCCTCTCTTCCTCTTAAAGTAGGCATTTTTAAAATTAATTCTTTTTCTCTATCTTTAATATCGGAAAAAGATAGCATCTTTTCCAGTAATACAAAATTTTTGTTTAAAATTGCTTCCTTTATTTCCAATTTTCTCTTCTCTTTGGCTTTTATCGATTGCATAATTCCGTTGAAAAAATTAATATGTCCTATATCTATAAAAAAATTTTTGAGTTCACTATTTTTCAAACACTCCACTGCTAAAGCAATAACCTCTGCATCTGCCTCTTTGTTATTTGCCCCTATTAACTCTACCCCTGCCTGGCAAAACTCCCTCTGACCTCCCACTTTAAAATCATCATACCTAAATACATTGCCCATATAATAAAATCTTAATGGTTTAGGCTCCTGTTGCATTTTGGTGGAAGTTACTCTGGCTAAAGGTGTGGTCATCTCGGGACGAAGGGCAATAATATTACCTTCTCGGTCAAAAAATTTGATCATTTCTTTTTTCATGATTGACCCTGCGCCCTTGGCTAACATATCGTAAAATTCAAAAGTAGGAGTAATTATTTCCTGGTATCCCCATTCTTTAAAAACCTGGGATATTTTATTTTCTAATAATCTCCTCTTTAAAACTTCCTCTGGAAATAAATCATTTAAACCTTCAGGAATATTCATCTACTTTAACCTCTCTCTTAACTGTGGGCACGATGCATCGTGCCCCTACCTCTTAATCCTAATTTTCTTCACACAATACTAACGATTAATTTAATTTTCTTTCTTTAATACGTTAAAGTATTAACGAGTTAAATTTAGAGAAATTTTAACATTATTTTAAAATTTTGTCAATAGTAATTTGCGCGGTTTTTTATAAATTTATGAGCTTTGTGGGTTTGTGGGTTGAAATTTTAAGAAAGATCAATCCTGAGAAAGAGTCGTGGTGTATGATCCGTTAAAAAAAGAAGGAGTAGATTTGAATATCTATCTGTGTGGGTTTGTGTGCAAATAAGGGCACATAGAAAAACCTTTTAGTAATTTTTAACGATGGTATTTTCGGGATATAATAGCTAGCTTCTCTTCTATTTCTTTCGTAATATCTTCCCTTTTGTATCGCCATAGCCAATTGCCGCCAACAGTTCCTGGGTAATTCATTCTTGCTTCATTGCCAATGCATAAAATATCCTGGAGTGGGATTATTACAAAATTTGCCTTTGTCCTATAAACTGCTTCAATCAGTGTCCAACAAACCTTTTCTTCGCTCATGCCATTATCTATGCCATAGTATTTTTCTAATATTTTTAATACTCTTATATTTTTTGATTGTTTTAACCCTCTGTACCAGGCCAGCAATGTGTCATTATCATGTGTTCCGGTGTACACCACACAGTGTTTTTCATACTCGTCTGGTCTTGATTTTATAGGAGTTTTTTTGTCAAATGAAAATTGTAAAATCTTCATTCCCGGAAAGCCAAATTTTTTCTTCATCTTATTGACTTCCGGAGTTATAAATCCTAAGTCTTCGACTATAATTAGGAGTTCCCCAAGATACTTTTTTACCGCGGAAAACAATTTGTATCCGGGTGCTTTTACCCATTTGCCTTTTACAGCAGTCTCCTCTGATGCATCTACCTCCCAGTATGCTTCAAATCCCCTAAAATGGTCTATTCTGGTAATATCTACCTGTTCAAGCAGTTTTTTAAAACGTTTTCTCCACCACAGAAAATTATTTTCCTGCATACGTTTCCAATTATAGTGAGGGTTCCGCCAAAGCTGTCCTGTTTTACTAAAATAGTCCGGTGGAACTCCTGCCACTTTTCGAGAATTGCCTTCATCGTCTAAATCGAATAACTCAGGATGTACCCATACATCACTACTATCGTGTGCCACAAAAATTGGCAGGTCCCCTATGATTTTTATACCGTTATGATGGGCATAATTTTTTAATTCGCTCCACTGCTTTGAAAAAATATATTGCAGGAATTCTTGATAGCGTATCTTATCTGCTAATTTGCTTTGATATCTCTCTACTGCCTGTTTCTCTCTGAAGGAAATATCTTTATCCCAGCGGTTCCACACTCTATTATCGAACTGTTCTTTGAGGGCCATATAAAGGCAAAAATCCGACAGCCAATATTCATTTTCTTCTTTAAACTGCGTATATCTATCGCCTTCTGCTAATTCATCAAACCAATTGAATGCTTTTAAAAATAGTTCATTTTTGAATTTAATTACCTTGGAAAATTCAACTTTGGTTTCTGCAAAGTTTGGGACATTCGTTACTTCTTCCACTTTTAGTAAACCATCTTCAATTAGTTTGTCTACACTAATCAGTAAGGTATTTCCTGCAAAAGCAGAAAAACAATTATAAGGAGACCCTCCGGATGCAGGCGGATTAAGCGGTAATATTTGCCACAGTTTTTGATTCGCTCTTTTTAAAATATCTACAAAATCATATGCTTCTTTACCTAAATCACCGATTCCATACTCAGAAGGTAATGAGGTAAGGTGTAAAAGCACTCCACTTGCTCTATCAAATTGCATTTTGGTTTACCATCTTTCTTGGTCGATAAGAAATTTCTTACTTTTGGTATAGTAATTTATAATAATCATTAATCATTCTATCTATGGAAAAAAATGTTCTGGTCGACTCTATACTTTCTTTCATCATTTCCAACCATTTTTGATGATTATCATAATAGGCAGGGATAACTCTCTCAAGCAATGTATCATAAAGAGCTTTTGCATCTCTTTCATCTTGCTCTTCAACTCTTTCGGCTATATTTTCGTCTCCAATCGCCCAACCGTTAATGCCATCATTACAGGCTTCTGGCCACCATCCGTCTAAAATCGAACAGTTTAACACTCCATTCATCGCTGCTTTCATGCCGGAGGTACCACTTGCTTCGTTCAGTCTTCTGGGGTTATTCAGCCAAACATCACAGCCTCTGGTAAGCATTTGTCCAATCTCCATATCATAATTCTCAATAAAAACTACGCTATTAGGATATTTTCTTGACATTTCGACTAAGTTTAATACGATTCTTTTACCCGTTGTATCTGCCGGATGTGCCTTGCCCGAGAAAATAATTTGAACTTTCCCATCTTTTAAATATTTTTCTAATCGTTTTTCATCTTTAAATATTAAGTCACTTCTTTTATAAGAAGCAGCCCTTCTGGAAAATCCAATTAATAATGCATTAAAATTTAATCTAACTCCACATCGCTTCTCCACAAAATCGATTAGTTCTTTTTTTATTTCCTGATGATTATTCCACATTTCATCTAAGTTTAAAAACTTTTTTCTCATTCTTTTGTCTACCCATGTTCCCACATGAATGGCATTGGTTATTCCAACGATTTTTGATCTGTTCTTTATTTTTTCCCACATTTTGTTTGCTGTTTGCGTATGTAATTCAGATACAGCATTTGATTTTCTGGATAGTCTTAG
>CAZWFH010000121.1:0-4956 GCA_964632105.1 uncultured Atribacterota bacterium | reverse complement strand
AAGTCTTTCTATGGACCATCGAATAATAGACGGAGCTAAAGGAGCCGATTTTTTAAAACTTCTATCCAAAGAATTAGTTTCGTACCAAAATGGAGGTGATCAAAAGGTAAGAAAAAATTTGCTCGAATTGAACTTAAGACGGCTCAATATATTTCAAAGAAGTCTTAAGGATGGCTAAGAATAGATTAGTTAAAGATTAAATTTAAAAGGAAAAAAAATGAAAAAGATAACATTATGGTTATTAGTTTTAACAGTAATTCTATCGACATTTTCTGCATTTATGGTAGTACAAGCTGCCGATAATGATTATGAAATTGTCATGGTAGTTAAACTTGAAGGAGTTGCCTGGTTTGATAATATGAGATTGGGCATTAAGCAATTTACTAAAGATACCAGAGTTAATGCCTGTCAAATTGGGGCTGATACAGCCGATCCAGCATCTCAGGTAGCTCTAATTGAAGATCTTATTGCTAAAGGTGTTGAAAAAGGAGCTTTACCGATAGTCGCTATTTCCACTTACTGCCGGGACAGGAACCGAAACCGATTGATTTCTACCTTGAAAATAAACATAATTTATTTCTTCAGTAATACCTTTTAATCGTACCGAAAGTGCTTTTTTTAAGGCGTCAATTTTTAAAAAATTGTAATTACGAGTTTTTTTAGACTTTTTTTACCTATTCGAAATCCTAAAATCCTTATAGATAGACACTTCGAATTTTAAAAGAAGAAAAGTATGGACAAAAAAAGATTTTTAAAGGTAAAGCATAAAAAAGAGGGTTTTTAATTATTTTATCGAATATTGTAATAGCTATAATTTAAAAAAGAGATTAGGTAGAAGCTTCAGATAAAATAATATTAAAAGCAAGGAGTAGGAGAGATGAACGATAAGGAAAATCCGAGAGTTCTAAAAGATGCCATTATTGATGTGCCGGGAATAAAAGTGGGGCACAGTCAGGATTTAAAAGCTGGGACCGGCTGTACGGTAGTTATCTGTGAAAAGGGAGCAGTAACAGGAGTAGATGTGCGGGGTGGAGCTCCGGGCACGCGAGAAACAGACCTTTTAAACCCGGTAAATCTGGTAGACAAAGCCCACGCCATCTATCTTAGTGGAGGCAGTGCCTTCGGACTGGATGGAGCATCGGGAGTGATGAAATATTTGGAAGAAAAAGGAATAGGTTTTGATGTGGTGGTAACCAAAGTTCCTATAGTCCCCGGTGCAGTCCTCTTTGATTTGGATGTAGGTGATTACAGGATAAGGCCTGATGCTAAGATGGGCTATGATGCCTGCCTTAATGCTTCTGATGCGGAAGTCAGACAGGGTAATATTGGAGCCGGAACCGGGGCAACGGTGGGAAAAATATTTGGTGGACTTCGCTGTATGAAGAGCGGTTTAGGTACTGCCAGTTTTAAATCTCAAGAATTGATTATAGGTGCAATTGTAGCGGTAAATTGTCTGGGAGATGTAATTGATCCGGAAAACGGAGAAATTATTGCCGGGGTCTTAAGTGAGGACAGAAAAGATTTTGCCAATACCATGTCTTTTTTAAGAAATTTCCCTCAAAAGACCAAAGATAATTTTTCTAAAAATACTACTATAGGAGTTATAGCTACTAATGCGAAGCTAACCAAGGCCGGAGCAACCAAAGTAGCGATGATGGCTCAGGATGGGTATGCCCGGACTATAAGCCCCGCTCATACAATGTTTGACGGGGATACTATCTTTTGTATGGCCACCGGTGAGGTAGAGGCAGGAGTGAATGTAGTGGGGGCAATTGCAGCAGAAGTAATGGCTCGGGCAATCGTAAAGGCAATAAAAAACACAGAATCCCTTTTTAAGCTTAAAAGTTATAAGGATTTATTTTAAAAAGGTAACAAAAAGTGCCTGGCACTTTTTGTTTCATTTTTATATTTATTGCAATACTGGCGTATGATGATATAATACAGATATAAAAATAAAAATTGGAGGAAAGAGATGGCTGATAAAGTAAAAAATTTAAAATGGATAATTATTGGCATAATCTTATTAGTGGCAATAATTGTGGGCGCGATCGCCTCAATTTATATTGATCTAATATGGTTTAAGTCAGTACAATATGTTACTGTTTTTTGGAAGATACTACTAACTAAAGGGGTAGTTATGCTGTTTTTTGCCGCAGCATTTTTTATATTGTCTTTTATAAATCTTTCTTTTGCTCGACGTTTTGCTCCGGAGTTTCAGGTGGAAATAGGCCAGGATGAGTTTGAAAGACCGGAGATTCAACTATTTAAAAGTCTACAAAATATTCAGGTAAATAAAAAATTTGTTTTATGGTTTTCCCTGATTATTGCGCTCTTTATGGGATTTTCCGAAAGCTCTAGTTGGGAAAAGATTCTGATTTATTTAAACAGAACTTCATTTGGGATAACTGACCCTATCTTTAATAAGGATATCGGTTTTTATATGTTTAGTCTGCCTTTCTGGGAATTCGTCAGAAACTGGTTATCCTTTGCTCTTAGCATTATTGCTGTTGTAGTAGCTGCTATTTATATTGTTAAAAGGGCGGTAAAATACGAATATAAAAAACTTATTATTGAAACCCCGGTCAAGGTACATCTTTCCTTACTTATCGGTTTCATATTAATTTTAAAATCCTGGCAGTATTGGTTAAACGCCTTTAAGATTCTCTACTCTACTCGTGGGGTTATTTTTGGAGCAGGTTATGCTGAAGTCCATGCTACTCTATTTGCCTTGAGAGTTTTAATGGTTTTAGCTTTGGTTTGCGCAGCACTGTTTTTTGTAACTGCAAGGAAAGAAAATTGGAAATTACCAGCTTTGGGATTGGCGGTGTTGGTTGGTGTCTCTATCTTACTGGGAGGAATCTATCCCACAATTATTCAGAGTGCGGTAGTCTTGCCTAATGAAGGTACCAAGGAGAGACCGTATATATTAAATAATATTGAAGCTACCCGGGCGGCCTATGGTTTAGACAAGATTAAAGAGGAAGAATTTCCGGTAAAGGAAGGAATAAGTTTCGAGGATATTGAAAAAAATGATAAGATTATTAGTAATATCCGACTCTGGGATTGGAGACCTATAAAACAGACTCTAAAACAGATTCAAGCCATCAGACTATATTATGATTTTAATAGTGTAGATATGGACCGTTATTATTTTAACGGAAATTATCAGCAGGTGATGGTTTCTCCCCGGGAATTAGATAAAAACAAGATACCGGAACAAGCTAGGACCTGGGTGAATGAGACCTTAACTTATACTCATGGCTATGGGGTAGTAGTAAATCCGGTTAATAAGATTAGCGGAGAAGGTCTTCCCGAACTGTTGATCAAAGATATTCCTCCGGTTTCCAGCGTAAATCTTACTATTACCAGACCGGAAATTTATTATGGAGAGATAACCAAAGGTTATGTAATTGTGAAGACCAAAGCCAAAGAATTTGACTATCCTAAAGGAGATGAGAATGTTTACAGTACTTATGCAGGTAATGGCGGGATGCAGGTATCCTCTCTATGGAGAAGAATTCTTTTTTCTATAAAATATTCTAATATGCAGATTTTACTCACCACTAATTTTACTTCTGAGAGTCGAATTATGATCAATCGTAATATTCAGGAGAGAGTCAATAAGGTAGCTCCTTTCCTGGGCTATGACAAAGATCCTTATATGGTAATTTCTAAGGAAGGGAAATTGTTCTGGATACAGGATGCTTATACCATATCCAGTAGTTATCCTTACTCTACTCCTGTTATGGGGAGTTACTTCAATTATATTAGAAATTCGGTCAAGGTGGTAATCGATGCCTATAATGGGACAATAGATTTTTATATTATAGATCAAAAGGACCCTGTAGTTAAAGTGTATCAAAATATCTTTCCTCAACTATTTAAGAATTTTGACCAGATGCCCGAGGATTTAAATGAACACATCCGTTATCCTAAAGATCTCTTCCAGGTACAGGCTGAGCTTTATTCTACTTACCATATGATGGACCCTGATGTATTTTATAATAAGGAAGATTATTGGAATACTCCTAATGAAATTTACGCAGAAAATGAAATCAGGATGGAACCATATTATATTGTAACTAAACTCCCGGGGTACGAAAGGGAAGAATTTATTTTAATGACTCCTTTTACTCCATCTACCAAGAATAATATGATTGCCTGGCTAGCGGCTAAAAGTGACCAGCCGGAATATGGGGACTTGATTGTTTATAAATTCCCCAAGGATAAACTGATTTTTGGTCCGATGCAGATAGAGGCAAGAATAGACCAGGATTCGGAAATTTCTCAACAGTTGACTCTATGGGGGCAGAAGGGTTCTACGGTTATTCGGGGGAATCTGTTGGTAATCCCTATAGCAAAATCTATTCTTTATGTTGAACCTTTATATTTGCGGGCGGAAACGGGAGAGATTCCTGAATTAAAGAAAGTAATCGTTTCCAATGGTTCTGATGTGGCGATGGGAAATAATCTGGAAGATGCTTTAGAGAAGCTCTTTGTACGTAGCTTTGGAGACAGAGAAATTGTAGTGGCGGGCGAAGAAAAAACTCTTAAAGATTTAATTAAGGAAGCAGCAGGATATTACGAAAGTGCTCAAGAGTTTGCTCGCGAAGGCAACTGGAGCAAATACGGAGAAGAACTGCAGAAATTGGAACAGACTTTGAAGTTGTTAGAAGAGGAAAGCGAGAGAGAATGAAATTAGTCGTTAGTGAATAAACCTAGCGTGGAGCGTACAGCGTTTAGCGTATAGGTGTGAGCTGTTAAGCGTAAGGATAAGATTAATAAAATGTTATATTCCGAGAAATATTCAGTTTTCGGTTATTGTAGGGGCGTATTGCTATACGCCCCTACTACACGCTATCCGCTAAGTCTATAATCTTTGCCTCTAAGGTTTCCAAGTACAACAGGGCGATGGTACTCTTCCCGGTTAGCCAGCCTCCGCATTCACCCGGGTTT
>CAZWFH010000120.1:0-4998 GCA_964632105.1 uncultured Atribacterota bacterium | reverse complement strand
CCGGAATTGATATATATTGGCCTATTTATAACCATCCTTAAATGATTTAACCTGGTAAAAAGATCCGGAGACAACATAACCCGCCGGCAGCAGGGACACTCAAATTCATATAAAGAAAAATATTCAGTTAATTCTATATCATTAATTTTATCCATAATTTATTTATATTTTAAGGTCCTGCCATTTCTTACTACATCCGGCATAGCCTTATATATAATTTCGTTCACCTCCGGGACAGTAGCTTTCATCAGATCCTTTACATAGGAAATTTCGCCCTCTTTTAATTCAACTTTTTGTTTCCTTAATATTTCAATCAACTTTACCCAGGCTATTTTCCATTTTTCCTCACCGTTTCCTATTCCCAGTTCTTCTTCAGCCCAAAGCATAGCTGCCAGTATGGCCTCTTTTATTTTGTCTGCCCTGTCCTGACCAAACCTATTGATCATAAATTTAGAGGCCAGGCCAACCAGAAAAACCAGAGCGAAATCTAATAGATATTTCGTGATAAAACCTTCTAACATTTATTGCTCCTTTCTACTTCCCAGGGAAGGTCCGCGGCCCTTCCAAGGAGAAATATTACAATATATTAAAGTTATACATCCATAACATCGGTAGACTTGTAATCAAGGATTCTTGCATTGACTTTAGCTACTAAGTCATTACCATTATTATGGAAGATATTCTTAGCGATTATAGTATCCATAACTCCTTCAATAGCTGCATCTTGTGCCGCAAAATCAGCATAGTCTCCATCATCTACGTTCTTGGGGTTATTCAAGGTTAGATTTATGGTTTTAGCTGCACTATCTCTAAACTGCATATACAGTCTCTTATAACTAGTTACTTCTCCTAATTCGGTTGCCATTTATTTTTCACCTCCTTTTTTGTTTATGGCTTACAATTATTAGCGATTATTCAGTAAGTTGAGATTCTTTTTCAAGTCTGGTTTCATCTACGGTGTACTTCTGCAGACCCGCTAAAGCAGTAGCTGTATCATAGACATCTTGGTCTAAAGCAGCTGATTTAACCCTAGCAAAGGTCTTGCTGTTGATGATGGGTGCTCCGGTATCCGGATTGGTACCTATTACCAGTCTAAATTGCAGGCTTGAATCACGAGGGACTGTTATTACTGTTGCCATTTTTTTCACCTCCTTTTTTATGGATTTTAAACCAAGTAAAACCAAGAAGTATATGAACATATTACCATATATCCATATATAAGTCAATTTTAAAGCATTATCAGCCTTATTAATGCATAAAGGTTCTTTTATCTTTGATATTCTTTGAATTGCTCATTATTTTATGAAACTATAATGGGATCCTTCCCGATATAAGAAGGACCCCTTTGAACTACCCATATATAAACGATTATTTGTAAAAATAATAAAAATAGTTATAATAAGCATAAGAATCTATGAAGACATACCCCAAGGGGAATTAGTGGTTAACTTCCGAAACTTCACCTAGAGCTGTGCATAAACGAAGTAGTTCGATTATTTCAAGTTAGATGAAATTACTGGCGTGGAGGTTGAGTATGACAAATACAAGACATAAGTTAATCAAGCAATTTGAACGGATAGAAACTATTTTGGACTCACTTGGAATTGATGCTGATTCGTTCCTAAGTTTTGTAGAGTGGGCACTATCAGAACAGTTGGTTAAAATCTTATCTAATGTTGAGGATCTTCAAAAGAAAGATTACTTCACGAGAAGGAATTCTCTAAAGCAATTCAGAGACCTGCTAAGATACAGAACAGACAGGAAATGGTCTACCCATGATTTAAATCTTCTTTTTAATGCAGTTAAGAATAAATTAGAAAAACACTTTAGAGAGCCTGTTACATATGGCGAATATTTGAAGTTATTGTGGACAGCGCCTCATAGATGTGTGAAATGCGGAAAAGAACCACCTAAAGTCAATCTCCATATCGACCATATAATCCCCGTATCGTTGGGAGGTTCTTCAAAAAGGCATAATATTCAATTCCTTTGCGAAAAATGTAATCTTAAAAAATCTAACAAATTAGAAGGAGGTAACCCATGGTTGGACTTGTTGTAACTGCTCATGTGTTAAAGCAAAAGGGTTATGTTTTGTATCTCTTCCCTATGAATTCCCGAGAGTTGAGGCGCCTTTGTTACGTCACACCTAGAAGCCATGATAATCCAGAAGAGGTACAACGTATTTTGAACCCTAAAAGAGCCACGGAAATTGGGGAGTATATCAAAGAGGACACTTCCCTTCTTCCCAATGCAATTGTGTTAAGTCTGACTTCTAATGTAATCATTTCACATACAGGCAAGAGCGAAGAAGTAATTATCCAGTTTCCCGAAGAAGAAGGGAAGTATGCCTATATCCTTGATGGGCAGCACCGACTAGCCGGATTTAAACATAGTAATGGAATCGAGTTTGATCTTCCTGTAATAGCCCTCTACGATGCGGACGAACACCTACGAGGAAAAGTGTTCGCGGACATAAACAGTAAGCAGGTTAAAGTAACTGATGTACATTTACTTTCGCTTTATTATCAGATTAGAGAATTACCTTCTGAGGAAGCTGCAACAATGGATGTTGTTTATCGGTTGGCAAAGGATAGTGATTCCCCACTCAAAGGAAAGATAAAACTTCTTGATGATGATAAGGGATGTTGGGCAACGAATAGACATATGAAGAGATGTTTTGCTCCATATACGGAAAGCGGAGGCGAACTCCACCTAAAAACAGCGGGAGCGCAAGCTCAGATTCTCAAGGAATTCCTGAAAGGTGTTCAAAAGGTTTGGCCTAAAGCTTGGGGGAATAGCGACTACATGCTTACAAGAGCGATGGGTATTGAAATAATATTAAGTGTGTTCGCTGCCGCAAAGCACCGCTGTGATCTAAACGAGAATCGTCAATATACAGCAGAAGCCTTCCGGAACATGCTTACACCATTGAAAAAATGCCACATTGAAATCCCGGGCGGTGGTAAATTACCACTCACTTGGGCAAGAGGGCCGTTTGGACCATTATCGAATAAGGCTGGTAAGGTTCTAATTCAAAAACAGTTGAACAACTACCTAAGACAAGCCGATGAGAAGGAAGAATAATCAAAAAGGTAGCCAGCAACTTCGCAAACACACGAAACGTCATACGCAAAATTATGGTTTAAAAAGATATGAATAATAAAAAACATTTCCAAGGATATGAAGCTCTTAAAAAGAGGTTAAATATAAGTCTAGAATTGAAGAAATTCAGAAAAGATCCTATGAAGCCATTTTTTAAACTTTTGGACAAAGAACGGGAATTTACTATATTCGTAGATGATATTTATAGATACCGTGAGGCATATCAATTTTTCTATTTAAGCCTTACGAGATTCCTTACTGAAATGTCTATTACTGTACGATGGAACAATGGACCATGTTATGTTCGAAAATATGGGGGTAAATATTCAAAATCACAACGTAAGTTGGCAAATAAATACAACGCAATTTCTAAATATTTAGCATATGATTTTTTTAATTGTATTTTGCATTCTCGGATATTAATGGATAAAATAATAGGACTATCACGATACTTTATAACAAATAATCATCTCCCAAGTTTTACATCTTTTAACAATCATAAGAATTTTTTCAAGAAACTAAAAGAGAATAACAAAGAATTTGGACAATTTGAGGATTATGCTCACTATATCAGAGAAGAAACTGATTGGTTTGATATCCCATTGAAGATAGTGAGGGATAAATATTTAGTCCATGCCGGACCAAAGCATATGAAATTTTTTGGATTCCCCGGTATTGGTCATGAGCTTAGTTTATTGATGATTTTACCTGCGGGAGACGAAGAAAAAAAGACCCTAAGCAAAGTCAATTGTATTTCAGTAAGTATCCCACAACTTGCTAATGATATACAGAAATATTTAATTTGGTTTTCAAATTATGGTATCAATTGTTTAGAAAAAGGAAGATCGTGATTCTGCGTATAATAACATGTTTGCGGCTTTGATGCTTCGCGCTTCTACCAAAATGTCCCGCTTCACTCGGCACTTCGCAAACATGCTAACCGTTATATGCAATAGCGGTTAAAAATATTCACTGATTTTGAGGTGAAATAATGAGACGAATTTCAGACCTTGAACATAAGATTCGAGGCTATGTCAACAATGCCAACCTCCTTGATAGATATTTTGATGGCCGTCCTGATGATGAATGGATGGCTCTTTGTGTTTCGATGAATACCTTGGGAGATACTTGCCAAGCCCTAGAATATTATGAAGATTATGGGCTCGGGGATGAGTACGGTGAGAAATATCTAAAACTATATGGATTGCTTCAGGCTATTGTCCTGCAACAGAATTCAATTAGCCAAATTCATCAAATTTTTTTAGGAATAAAATTATCCCCTAAGTCCAAATCAGCATGGACAAAAATAAGAGATCTTCGCAACTTGACAGTTGGCCATCCTCTAGAGAAAAACATAAAAAAAGTGAAATTAAGCGCTGTTTTATCTCTAGAGTTACGATTCAAAATAATGGCTTTCAGCTTATGATTTGGAATAAGAAACAAGAACAAAAGGATTTCCCGAAGGTTAAATTAGAAACTTTATATGAGGAATATAAAACAGATGCTGTCGAATATCTAAATAACATCTGCAAAGCCCAAATCACAAAATGGGGTGCACTTTAGAATATTAAAATGTGTAATAAAGACTAAGCTTCTCTCTGTTAAGAAAGGGTAAAAACACAAACAAAAAATAATTTAATTTCTTGAAGATAATTATATTTAATCTCTTTTTATCTTTCTTTCCATGTTTTATAAATTAAGCCCTAAGCGATTTTTATAGCTTCCTGGTGAATTACTTTTATCCATCTCCTTACCCCGACTGCCCGCCAGGAGCTTTTTTTGCTAAGGAGCTTATCTGAAGGTTTGCCAATACATAACAAGACTCTATCGGACATTCTACAAGAAATAATCTCACGCATATCTTATCCGATAAAGCTTTGTTATGTATAGCAAAAA
>CAZWFH010000119.1:0-5021 GCA_964632105.1 uncultured Atribacterota bacterium | reverse complement strand
GGATCCGATGGTTGGGGGTTCGAGTCCCTCCGAGCGCGCCAAATATAATAGTAGAATTTTAATAGAAAATATAGTATTATGTAGTTAGTGTAAACTTTAGTGGGGTAGTTAGATAGAAAGGGGAATACTGCTTTTTTCTATCCTTTTCCTCTCTTTCTTAACTCGATACTCGATACTCGATACTATATACTTGATACTATATTTTGTATAAGCATTTAATATTTTTAATTTGTGGGCCGTTAGCTCAGGTGGTAGAGCACCTGACTTTTAATCAGGGTGTCACAGGTTCGAGTCCTGTACGGCCCACCATAAAAATAAGAATGCGAGGGTGGTGGAATTGGTAGACACGCTGGATTTAGGATTCAGTGGGTAACTCCATGCGGGTTCGAGTCCCGCCCTTCGCACCAAAAATACAATAAGAAAATATAAGTATTTTAATTTATGAAATTTATTAAATTTAGTTAAAATAGCTAAAAACAGCCGCAAAATTATTTGCGGCTTTGTTGCAATTATAGATTGAAACTAGCGTATAGCGTTTAGCGTAGAGCGTAGAGTTAGGAAAGAGGGAGTCAGAATTTAGGAGACAGAAGCCAGAATAGGAGATAGCGTATAGCGGTCAGCGTATATTGAGAAAAGAAGAATACGGGAGACAAAATAAGGAAATAGTCGATCGCGATAATCTAAAAACTTATTTTTCTTTCTTTACTCGATACTTGATACTCGATACTCGATACGTATTAGGTCTTTCGGAAAAAGGAATTATTATACAATTGAATTGGCAGAGGTTATATGTAATGGTAAAAGTAGAAATTATGACGCAAAAAGAAAATGAAGTGAAACTTAAGATTGAAATGGACAAGTTAAAAGTAAATAGTAATTTAGACAAAGCATACAACGATACATCTTATAAAATAAAAATACCAGGATTCCGAAAAGGTAGGATTCCTAAAAATATTTTAAACCTGCATTTGGGGAAAGAATATTTTTATGAAAAAACTGCTGAAAAATTAATTCCGGAATGTTATCTCGAAGCTGTAAACAAAAATAATATCAAACCAATAAATCAACCCGAAATTAAGGTAATACAAATAGAAGAAGATAAACCATTAATATTTGAAGCAACTGTCCAAGTAAAGCCGGAAGTAAAGCTGGGTTCTTTTGATGAAATTAGCATTCAAAAAGAAGATGTAAAAGTTACGAATACTGATGTAAACAACGAAATAAAAAAAATTCAAGAAAATTTAGCTAAATTAAAAGTTGTTAAAGATCGTAAAGCAAAGAAAGGTGATTTTTTAGTAATTAATTCAGAAGGATATGTTGAGGGAAAAGCAATAAAAGGTAGCAAAGTTGAGAAACAAATGGTTCAATTAGGCAAAATTACTTCTCCTGAATTTAATAAACAACTTTTGGGATGCTCAGCAGGAGATGAAAAGGAGATAAAAATATTAGTTCCTATAGATGCTGAAGATAAAGAAATAGCCGGCAAAGAAATTATCTACAAGGTAAAAGTAATTGAAATAAAAGAAAAGGAATTGCCTGAATTTAATGAAGATTTTCTTAAAACAATAGGAAATTATAAGAGTTTAGACGATTTCAAAAAGGTGATGAAGGAAAAATTAAAGGAACAAGCTAAAATATTTAGTAAAAATAACTATGAACGTGAATTAATAGAAAAAGTAGCGGAAGCTTGTGAAGTAAAAGTACCAAAAGTATTAATTGAAAAAGAAGTGGAATATATGATGAAATCTTTGGAAGATGATTTAAAAGCCAAAGATTTATCTTTGCAAGATTATTATAAGAGTATTAAGACTGATGAAGAAAAAGTCAAAAAAGAATACGAAATTGTCGCTGAAAAAAGAATAAAGCAAGAATTGGTTTTAGATAAAATTAGTCAGGCTGAGAAAATTCAAGTTACCGAAAAGGAAGTTAAGGATAAAATCAAAACAATCGCTAAAGAGATGAAACAAGATCCTTTGAAAGTAGAGGCAACTTTTAAAAAGAATAATAATTTAGATGGCTTAGAAGAAAGTATAAAAAGAGAAAAAATAATTGATTTCTTAAGTAAAAAGATAGAAACAATAAAATCTAAAAAGGAGGTCAAATCCAAATGACTTTAGTTCCAATTGTAGTAGAACAAACTCCTCGAGGGGAGAGATCTTATGATATTTATTCTCGCTTACTTAAAGATAGAATAATATTTTTAGGAACAGAAATAGATGATGCAACAGCTAATATCATCATTGCCCAATTATTATTTTTGGAGGCAACTGATCCTGATAAAGATGTTTATATTTACATTAATAGCCCTGGTGGTTCCGTAAGTTCTACCATTGCTATATATGATACCATCCAATATATAAAATCTGATGTTTCGACCATATGTATAGGAATGGCCGCCAGTGGTGCGGCTTTAATCTTAGCTTCAGGCGCAAAAGGGAAAAGATTTGCTTTGCCTAATTCAAGGATTATGGTGCATCAACCTTTAGGAGGAGCACAGGGTCAGGTTACAGATATCGAGATACAGACTCGAGAGCTGAAAAGAATTAAAGATACCATAAATGGAATATTAACTCACCATACCGGACAAAAATTTGAAAAAGTAGAGAAGGATACTGATAGAGATTTCTATATGACTGCTCAAGAATCTAAAGAATATGGATTGGTTGATGAAGTAATTAAAAGTAGAGAGGAAGCAATAAAGAAATAGTATCGAGTATCGAGTATCAAGTATCGAGTATAGTAAATACAGTAATGTGTAATATGTAATGACTGAAGATAAGTGTAGCATGATAGTATCGTAGAGCGTAGAGTTAAGAAGGAAGATAGAAGACAGAAGATAAATTAGTATATAGTATGTAGTGAGAAATTTAGAATTAAGTAGTTAGAATAAAAATAAATCTAAATTAAAAAGTAAAAAAATATCGGAATCTTTACTCGATACTCGATACTCGATACTCGATACTATATTAATATACGACATACGAGAAAAAAGAGGTGAAAAAATAGTGAAGTGTTCGTTTTGTGGCAAAACCCAAGATGAAGTATATAAAATAGTTGCAGGTCCTGGTGTTTGTATATGTGATGAATGCATCAAGGTATGTAATGACATTATATTAGACAGAAGGAAGAAAGAAGGCAGGCCCTTTGATTTAAAAAATATCCCTTCTCCTAAAGAAATTAAAAGTTATTTAGATGAATATATAATAGGGCAAGATAAAGCAAAGAAAATACTCTCAGTTGCCGTATATAACCATTACAAGAGAATAAAGAGTAACAATAATAATAAAATAGATGGAAAAGGTAAAAAAATAGATAAGGAACGGGAAGAGATAGAATTAGAAAAGAGTAATATTCTTTTAATGGGCCCTACCGGATGTGGAAAAACCTTGTTAGCCAAGACTTTGGCTAAAAAATTAAATGTACCTTTCGTTATTGCCGATGCTACGACATTAACTGAAGCTGGATATGTTGGTGACGATGTAGAAAATATCCTGTTAAATTTACTAAGAGTAGCAGATGACGATATAAGTTTAGCCCAAAAGGGAATAATATATATAGATGAGATTGATAAAATAGCACGTAAATCAGAAAACCCATCTATAACCAGGGATGTGTCGGGCGAAGGAGTTCAGCAGGCTCTTTTAAAAATTATCGAAGGTACAGTAGCAAGCGTGCCTCCTTATGGAGGAAGAAAACATCCACAAGAAAAGAATATTCAAATAGATACCAGGGAAATATTATTTATTTGCGGAGGAACTTTTGAGGGATTAGAAAGCATAATAAATTACCGAATGGGCAAAAATAATATTGGATTTAAAGCAGATATAAAAAGTAATAATAAAGAAAGAAATTATAAATTAATGGAAAATGTTTTACCGGAAGATCTGATAAAGTATGGCTTAATTCCCGAATTAATTGGGAGATTACACGTAGTTTCTACGTTAGAAGCTTTAGACAAAGACGCATTAATGAAAATATTAACCCAACCAAAAAATGCCATAGTAAAACAATATAAAAAAATATTTGAATTAGAAGGTGTGAAACTTAACCTTACCCCTGGAGCTTTAGAAGCTATCGTGGAAGAAAGTATAAAACGAAAAATAGGGGCAAGGGGTTTGCGTTCAATTATGGAAGATTCAATATTAGATATAATGTACCAGATACCTTCGGAGAAAAATATTGAAGAATGCACTATTACCAAAGAAGTTGTGAAAAAGAGACAGATGCCTGAAATAAAAAGATATAGAGAAGGTTTAAGAAAAGAAACAGCATGAATAACAAAAATATAAAAAGCTTAGACAAAAATATATTACCTTTATTGCCACTAAGAGAATTAGTTGTTTTTCCCAATATGATTATTCCTCTTTTTGTTGGGAGAGAACAATCTATTAATGCTTTGGAAGAAGCAATAAATTTAAAAAGTTTGATATTTATCGCAGCTCAGAGAGATCCAGAAATAGAAAAACCAAAAGTTGAAGACATATATTCTATCGGAACAATTGCTAAGATAGTACAAATTTATAAACTACCAGATGATACCATAAAAATATTAGTGGAAGGACTCGGTAGAGCAAGAATCAAAAATGCAGAGGGATTTAATAATTTTCTTAAAGTACAAGTAGAAAAAATAAAAGTTAAAAACGGTAAAAATCTAAAAATAGAAGCTTTAATGAGATTGACAATCAAAAGATTTGAACAATATTTAAAATTAAACAATAAATTACCTTCTGAAATGATGTTGTCAATAAAGAATGTTGAAAAACCAGATAAATTAGCCGATATAATTGCTTCAAATTTAATTTTAAAGGTAAAAGAAAAACAAAATTTGTTGGAAATAGTCAACCCTTTGGAAAGACTGGAGAAATTAATTGTTATATTAAAAAAAGAGATAAGTATTTTAGGATTAGAAAAAAAGATACAAGAAAGAGTAGAAGTAAATTTAGAAAATTACCAAAAAGATTATTACCTAAAAGAGCAATTAAAAGAAATAAAAAAAGAATTAGGAGATAATGAAGAAAATA
>CAZWFH010000118.1:0-5035 GCA_964632105.1 uncultured Atribacterota bacterium | reverse complement strand
AAAAATACAAATGTTCAAAATGTGGAGGTGTAATTTGCGTTCATAATAAAAAATGCTATGATTGTGAAAAGATTGAAAGTTGGAGAGGACAAGATTGGAGCAACATCGTATAACAGCATGTTTGCGACGCTTCGCTAAATTGCCTTCGGCATTTCGCAAACACGCAAAACGTTATGTGCAATTGGCTTTGACGGGTGGGTGTTACTGTTTTATTTATGCACGGCTAAAATATCCTGCTAAATTGGCTAAATTGGAGGCAAAAAATGAAAATAAAACTAACTAGAAACAGAATAATCGAATTGACACTTATATGTACTCTACTTTTATTGTATCTCACGAGACATTGGTTTGGAGTTGGGAGCTGGAGAGCAGTTGTCCTAATATTGATATTTTCTGTTCCCATAGCATACATCAAGTTCTCAAAGAGGAGTTTAAAAGAAATCTATCTAACCAAAAAGAACCTTAAAAAATCGCTATTTTATGGACTCATAGGAAGTGGCGTTTTAATTTCCATAGCTATAGTAATTCTTTATCACGTTTTTGGTGGTTTTTATCTGGCACCAGAATTAAAGGAGTTTGGTTGGTGGTTTCCTTTAGCCCTTTTTCTCTCACAGCTATTAACAACAGGTGTTTGTGAAGAAGTTCTTTTTAGAGGCTTCTTGCAAATGCATCTTAGAAATTATTTTTCTGGCTTTTGGGTTGTTCTGGTGCAGGCAATCATATTTGTGTTGTTGCACCCAAGATACTATATTGGAGGTCTCTACTATATTTCATTCTTAGTATTTATGTGTGGGATTGTGGCAGGATTTATTGTATTAAGAACAGAAAACCTCAGCGGAGTAATCCTTATGCATGGATTGTTTAATACAGTTGGAGTAATGTTGTTCTTTGTGTCTCCAATTGTACCAAGTGCTTAGTACAACTAAAGTCAGGATGGGAAATAATGGTCAAAACCCACCCTAGCCGAACAGCACATAACACGGGCTATACAGCTGCGGCTTTCAACCCTCGCTCAAATCGTTGCTATGCAACGACTTCGTATAGCCCGAATACGATATACGCCATGCCAGACCTTGCCGGCCCATCCATGGGCACGGCCTTTGGGGGAATTCGAAGAGGTCTACTGAATAATTAATGTAATAGGAGGTATCATGATTAAGGGTATTAGTCATATAACATTTGTCGTGAAAGATTTAGAACGTGCATCAATATTTTTTAGGTCTATCTTCGATGCTAAGGAGATCTACTCAAGTGAAGATGAAAAATTTTCATTGAACAGGGAAAAGTTTTATTTAATTGGCGGTCAATGGATTGTAATAATGGAAGGTAATTCACTATCTGAACGTACATATAATCACGTTGCATTTAAAATAAATGACGAAGAACTGGATATTTACGAGTCAAGGATACGGGCGTTGGGCGTAGATTTTAAACCACCTCGACCACGAGCTGAAGGGGAAGGACGCTCATTATATTTTTATGATTTTGACAATCATCTCTTTGAATTACATACAGGTACGCTTTCAGAAAGACTAGCACGATATACGCAAAACAAGGAAAAAACTGCTAGTCAGCCATCCTAAATATCGATTTTATTGTATAGAAATGATTGCAGTATGATAGTCGACCGGCCAACCATCCGTGGTTCGGCTGGCGTGTAAGTAGGAATGAAAGAGTGGTCTGGCACGGCGTATATCACGAGCATTACCGGTTCCGCGCCGGGAGAGAAATGATATGGAGTATGCCGCCGCTCCACCCAAATTGCCGGGCCTAAGCCAGGTCTGGACGGCACCGGCTTCACCAAGTGCAAGCACTAAGTTCAGCCGGCACCTCTAAGGCCCGGCAACTTCGTTTATCCGCAAAACGTTGGCCGAAATGCCTTAGGGAGGTCAAAATGAGAGCAGTTTATTATATCTTTAAGTTACTGATACCCATAGCATTGATGTTTTGTTTACACCAGAACCTATCGGCAAATAATTTGAAAAGTGCCAAAGTACTCTATGAAAAGGGAACCAAAAATTACGATCTTTCCCTTTTGAATGAGGCTTATAATATGCTGTAGCAGATTCCTGAAGGGAAAGAGGTATTAGAAAACAACCCTCAAAATCTCTTTGCTAAGAAGGTAAAGAAGGAAATTGAAAAGAAATCAGATTAATTCAGGGAGGTATTAGTATGTTCGATTATGCGATAAAAAGCATTCTGAAGCGCAAAACACGAAGTGGATTGACAGTAGTAGGCATCATGGTTTTGATCACCTTAGTTATCGTAATTTCAGGGATTGTTTCCTACTAGAAGAGAGTGATGCACGAGCATGCCTCTGCTGGGGTAGGGAAAATTATGGTGCAATCGATGCTGGCGGGGACTGATTACCCAACAGCAAGTATCGACTTAAAAGAATCGTTGGCTGATAAGATCCTGAGCAGAGATGATATACAAGATCCTATTTCGGGGAAGGTGCTTTATTTGCAGATCGAACCACCACAATATCCCAATGAACCACCGCAGATACTCATTACCGGAGTTGAAATCGGCAAAGAAGGAGCATTTACCGGAAGCATCAGTCATCAAACTCGTGCAGCCTTCGGGACAGCCAACTTCTCCAGCTCAACTGTCGAACTACCGCTTATTATGGGATATAAGGCAAGGCAGTTTTTCCAAGGAAAGCAAGAGAAACAACTTAATATTGGCAATACCCTTAAGATATTAGGCACAGAATTTACGCTTATTGGCTTTCTGGAAGCCTCCAGCGATAAGGTAGTAAATAACTCCCTTATTATTCCGCTGAATATTGCACAAAAAATCTTAGAAAAAAAAAGGGATTTATCTCTTCGGTGATTCTCTTCCCGGAAAGGGTTGATTGGAAACAGCGCATTGTTGAGGACATCAAACAAAAATATCCCAAATTGAATTTGATCACCGATGATATTATCTCTCGGAATGCAGAAAAAGGTATCAAACTGTTTGAGCAGATGGTTAATGCCATTAGTGTTGTGGTAACTCTGGGGGCAGCTATCCTGATATTGACCGTAATGCTCATCACCATTAAGGAACGAACCAAGGAAATAGGAGTCCTTCGAGCTATCGGTGCCAGCAATACGATAGTTATTAAGTCAATTCTTTGGGAGATCTTCATTCTCAGTACTGCGGGGAGCATTCTGGGAGGGATTATTTCTGGGATTGTGTTGCGATACTTTATGCTGGAGAATCTTTTCGACCTCTGGCACATTCTGAAATATATGCCACTTTCTATTGTTTTGACTATTCTTTCGGGAGTTATCCCGGCAATCAAGATAAGTCGAATTCTTCCTGTTGAATCGTTGAGATATGAGTAATGAAGGAGAAATATGAATAGTATAATATCCATAAAAAACGTTAAGAAGCAGTACTACTTAGGGAAAACAATCGTTGAGGCCTTAAGAGGGATAAATCTTGAAATAGAAGCAGAGTTCTATTGTTCCATCATCGGACCTTCTGGTTCAGGAAAATCCAGTCTCCTAAATATCATCGGTTGTATTGATGTCCCATTAGAAGGAGAGGTAATTTTCGAAGGAAGAAATTTAGCAGGCTTAAGTGAGAAAGAGCTGACCAGAATTCGAGCAGAGAAGATCGGCTTTATATTCCAAAACTTCAATCTAAATCCCATCCTCACGGCAGTAGAAAATGTCGCTATTCCCATGAGGCTTATTGGAGAAAGGAAAAAGACTAGCTTGCAGAAAGCAAGTGAAGTCCTGGGGCAGGTTAGGCTTTCCCATCGGATGAATCATTATCCTAACGAGCTTTCCGGAGGTGAAAGGCAGCGGGTTGCCATAGCCAGAGCAATTGTCAAAAAACCATCGTTGATATTGGCTGATGAACCCACAGGCAATCTGGATACTAAGACCGGACTGGGAATTATTAGACTTCTAAGAGAGATAAATGAAAAGGAAGATACTACAGTTATTCAGGTCACTCATGATTTGGAGATTGCAAATTTAAGTGATAAAATATTTAGGCTGAGAGATGGAGTTATAGTTGATAGATAATGGCACTTCGGCTAACAGCGAATAAAAGGGAAATAAAAGATTTTCCCCAATTGCTCTCTGCAACTTCTTTTATCCGTAAAACGTTATATGAAATTCCGAACCCTGCCTTTTGGTTAAATGGAATAAGAGGAGGATAAGATGAGAAGTAACTTATTTAGAACAATAAAACAATTTACCTCGAAGGAAGGGATCGAGGGTTACTTTGCGGAAAAGTATGATAAGTTTGCAAAAGCCGTTCTCATAGATGAATACAAAGAGATTGCAAGCTTAGTCATTAAACATCTGAAGTCAGGGAAAATTCTTGAAATTGGGCCTGGTACTGGATACCTCTCAATAGAGATTGCAAAACATGGCGCTTTTCAAATTACAGGATTAGACATTTCTGAAACGATGGTAGAAATCGCAAAAAGAAATACGCAAGAAGCTGAGGTAGAAGTTGAATTTCGGTTAGGAAATGCGGCTGATATGTCTTTTCAGGATAATATCTTTGATTTTGTAGTTAGTAGTGGCTCCCTTCATCATTGGAAGGAACCCGTTAAGGTATTCAATGAAATTTATAGAGTATTAAAAACTAATGGGGAAGCTCTAATAAGCGATTTGCGGAAAGACGCCTCTAAGGAAGAGATCGATAAAATAGCGAGAAAGACTGAATCGCTTATTATGAGGTGGGGTATTAAACATTCCGTAAAGGAAGCATACACCAAAGATCAGATTATAGAACTGCTTAGCAAAACAAAATTTAAGGAAGGTGAGATTAAAGAAAATCCTATGGCTTTGGAAATATGGCTAAAGAAATGAATTTAGATATTAGCGAGGTTCGGAACTTCATATAACATGGCGTATATGCCATTTTTGGCAGGTTATTGATATAAATAAAAGCAGGAAGAAATTATAATTAATTTATTTTTAAAATGATAAAATATTAGAAAGGTGCCAAAAACAGCACATACGCCAGGGACGTTAGGCGAAATGGTCTGCTACAAAACAAAGGAGATTGATTATGCTTAGACTTG
>CAZWFH010000117.1:0-5038 GCA_964632105.1 uncultured Atribacterota bacterium | reverse complement strand
CCAGAAAGGTTCGGTCTGATTCCATACCAGGGCATAATTTCCTCCGGTGGTCAGCTTTTTACCTACGGTAAACAATTCATCTGTATCTTTGGGAGCTTCTGCGATAAGTTTCTTATTGTAAAGAAGCATTAATTGGTTACCGTTGGAAATGGGAATACCCCAATATTTCCCTTCTAATTTAACTGCATCCATAGCTGAATCTACATACATATTTAAGTCAAACAGGTTATCGACTGCTTCAACGATATCTGCAGCTACAAAAGGACCGGCATGGTCACTTACAGTCCACAAAATATCCGGAGCAGCATTAGCCAGACTGGCAGTTAGGAAGTCCTCGCGTAGAACCTCTACATTGATCTTATGGACCAGCTCAATAGCTACATCTGGATTAGCTTTCATAAATTCTTCAATTAACGATTTGTTCCAATCTAAGGCCTCTTCGCCTTCTTTGGTCCACATTATCAGGTTAACCTTAGCGCTGGCAATACTCACTATACCCATCAACATTACTAACACTAATAAAACTGTTAAAAATTTCTTCATTTTCTTTCCTCCTAAAAATTTTGAAATATTTAATGAAACATCTAACTAATTATTCCCTGAACTTTCTTTCTATCACCCCCTTCTCTCTTTTCAAAATCTCTATTTTTCTTGCATGTGTGTACCTTGTTGATATTTTATCAATTATCATTCTTGCCAATAAATATGAATTATAAATGTTCAAAAATCCTCACCTTAAGTGAGGGTATGTATATAGTCCCTTGCAATACTTCTCCTTCGGTTACAGATTGCCAATTTCCGAAAGGCAATTTAAACTTTGCGGTTTCAGTTCCATTATTAGCTACAATTAGAACCTCATCTTTGCCTTGTTCGCCTCTAAAGAAGGAAAGCAAGTTATCTGTCCCGTAATAATCGCGAATTACACCACTGGTAAAAGCAGAGATTTCTTGGCGCAGTTGAGCCAGTTTTTTGTAGTGAGATATAAGCTCCTCATCCGCAGTATCCCACTGAATGGGATAACGATGGGAATCATAAAATTCTTTTTCGCCTAATATACACCGTTCATCTCCTTGAAAAATTACCGGCGCCCCGGGCAGAGTATAAAACAAAGTGGAAAGTAGTTTTAATCTCTCTACTGCTCCGGAATTAGGTAAATCACCAAAATTACCTCCCCCCAAATCAGTAAGGATACGTCCAGTATCATGAGAACTCACTAAGTTAAAGCCCATAGCAGTAACATTTTCTCCATAGGCAGCAAAATAACGGCTCAAATTTTCCAGGGTACCCACTCCATCAATACTCCCTTTAACAAAGTTAAGCAAGATATCCCGCCCCAAGGCATAATTCATCAAAGAATCAAACTGATCACCTTTCGCCCAGGATGAATCGAGTTGCCAGATCTCAGCAATAAGATAAGCATCTGATTTTTCCATCTTGGCCAGTTGACGCATTTCATTAAAAAACTCTTTGGCTTTAACTAATTCATTAGGTACATCT
Source organism: uncultured Atribacterota bacterium (assembly GCA_964632105.1). GTDB lineage: Bacteria > Atribacterota > Phoenicimicrobiia > Phoenicimicrobiales > Phoenicimicrobiaceae > Sediminicultor. The sequence goes on along the minus strand of CAZWFH010000117.1, from coordinate 3,541 downwards.
ACTCTCCATCCATCTGCTCCAAAGTTTAACCAATGACTTACTACTTTAAGAAGGTATTCCTTCACCTCGGGATTACCGGTATTTAATTTTGGTAAACTCCCTACTCCCCACCAGGCCTCATAAGCAGTTGGGTCACCTGGAGTAAAGGGCCATTGATGAATAAAATACCAATCCCAATAGGGACTATCCTTTCCCTTCTTTACCACATCCTGAAAGGCCCAAAAACCCAAACCGGTATGATTGGGAACAAAATCCAGGATTATCCGCATACCCCTCTTGTGAGCTTCATCTAAGAGCTGCTGTAAATCTTCCTCGATACCAAATTTGGGACTCACTTTCAGATAGTCATGGGTATCATATCCGTGGGCACTACCAGAATCAAAAATAGGATTTAGATATAACACTGTTACTCCCAGGTCTTTTAAGTAATCAAGTTTCTCAATAATGCCAGCCAGGTCTCCGCCAAAATATTGATGACAGCAGTGTTGAGTAGAAATAGGGTCATCCCATTTAGCTAAAGAAGGACCTTCTTCTGCCCACAATTTATTCTGAACCCACTGTTCATTAAAGTGGAATTCGTCACTCTTCAGAGCAAGTGAATCATTTTCAGGATTTCCGTTATAAAAACGCTCAGGGAAAATTTGGTAGATTATACCTTGGCTTACCCATTTAAGTTGAGGAAAATGGTCAATACCATCAAAGAAGAAAGATTGGGAAGGATCTTCGGGTAGAGAAAATTCAGTGCCTTCAATAGTATATCCTACAAAATGGTACTTCAGGGAATCCGGAAATTCCAGTGACAGCCGAAATACTTCTCCGTATTCCCATTGTAATTGTCTTTCCATAGGCCATTTACCTTCATCGGTAACCAAAAACACTTTCGCAACCTTATGAGGTGAGGTTTTTAATCTTATCACTAAACGCTCATCAGCAATGCATAAATAAGCAGGGTCATCAGGATTATGCACGAGAACTACTCCTTCTGTGACCTCTTCTTTAATTCTACATATTGCATTCTGTCCACTAAATCCATCGTTAATGTACCCTACGGCGTTCGGGTCTACCGGACCTCCGGCATGAGCAATTGACATATCTTGAGGCCATTTTCCATTAATATAAAATTTATACTGATACTCTCCCGGCTCTAAATCTACGGTGATACTCCAGGTTCCATCAGACTGCTTTTCCATAAGCCATTCACCCCAGCTATTAAAAGAACCACGCAAACTTACTGAGGCTACTTCCTCGTTTTCAAGAGGGACATAGGTGAAAGTGAATTCCGCTGCCAAAACTAAACCATTTATTAAAAAAATTATTGAAAGACATAATATGCATCCTATAATAAATTTCCCCATCCTTTTTATTCCCTCTTATTTTTGGGATAATTATTATCCCTATTTAGATTTTTCCTCCTGAGGATCCTCTTATTATCAATTGGGTAGGCAGCTCTACCTTTAGTGGTTCTTTTTCCTCCCCCTCTATTAGTTGAACCAATAAACTGACAGCGGTAATCCCCATTTCATAAATAGGTTGTCGAACTGTAGTCAGGGGTGGTTCTATATGTGAAGCTAATTGTATATCATCAAAACCAATAACGGCTATATCTTCCGGAATTCTTAAACCTTTTTCCTTTATCGCTTTTATCGCCCCAATTGCATCTAAGTCGTTGGCAACGAAAACTGCGGTAGGAATTAATGAAGATTCTAAAAGTTTAAGCATCGCTTCATAGCCACTTTCCTCAGTATTAATACTCTCCATAGTCAACTCTTTACCATACTCAAGATTATGTTCTTTTAACACCTGAAGGTAACCTTCGAATCTCTCTTGATTAAAAACAAAATCAAATGAACCACCAAGATAGCCAATTCTATTATGTCCTAAATTAACCAAATAAGATACTGCCTGGTAAGCTCCCCCCCTATTATTAGCATCAACATAATTTGCTTTCTTATAATCTATTTTTCCTGTAAGTATATAAGGAAAGTTGTTCTTGCTTAATTGGATAATTCCCTTATCATTTCTGTTTACACCCACAAGTAAAAGTCCATCGACACGTCGGTCATGGAATAGTTGAGAGTAATTAAATTGATGTTCATTTATAAATAATAAAAGATCGTAGCCTTCAATTTTAGCTTGGTGAGTAAACCCGCGGAGAATCTCTGTGTAAAAAGGATTACCAAAGGTTTTATCTTGAGGTGAGGGAATAATCAGACCGATTGTTTCTGCTTTATTGGTGGTAAGTCTTCTGGCTGTTACACTGGGATAATAGCCCGATTTCTTTATGGCTTCCATTACTCTTTCTCGAGTTTGCTGGGCTACTTTAGGGCTATCATTTAAAACTCTTGATACGGTGGCTTTAGACACTTTAGCTAATCGGGCTACATGTTCGATGGTCATTCTCATTTTTTTACCTCGATAATGTAGATAATGTAAGCGGTTACATTTGGTATAAAAATAATATACTATTTTTAAAAAGATGTCAAATCTTTTTCCCTCTCCCCACTTTCTCACATTGGCGTTTTATGGTATAATCGTTTGATAAAAAAATTAATGAATTGCTGTAAGGAGTAATAATGGCTACCAGAAAAAAATTCGGGCATACCTGGTGGGGGAATGCCTGGATAGAAGCAATGGCACAAATTGATCACGACACCAACCGCTTACCCAGAGGTAGAAGCTATGCCAATACTGGTAGAGTACAAGAGATTCAGATTTGTAACGGTGTCGTAAAAGCAAAAGTAAAAGGTAGACAACGAAAACCCTATCAAGTGACAATTTACTTGCAAAAATTTACCCCAGAACAATTCGCAAAAATACAATCGTGTATCGCCGAAGATCCGGCCTTAGCATCGGAATTGACTTTGGGAAAACTACCAGAAGAAATGCTGGATCGGCTTGCTCAAGAAAAGATCTTTCTTTTACCGACTACCTGGCAAGAGCTTAACGCAGACTGTTCCTGTCCTGACTGGGCCAACCCCTGTAAACACCTCGCTGCAGTCTACTACCTTATTGCTAATGAAGTAGACAAAAATCCTTTTATTTTGTTTCACCTACGAGGGATGGAAACCAACACACTGATGCAGGCCGCCGGTTTTGTAGAACCTGCCTCGGCTACTGAAAACGAAGAAACTTTTATCCCTTATACGCAGATAAAAGTTCCCGCCAGGGATAATAAAAAGAATAATAAAGTCGAAGCCGATTTTTCTTCAATTTTAAGTTCTCTTTCTCAAGAAAAGGATAGCAGTGCCATTTTTGCCCTCCTGGATGAATCCCCTTTGTTTTACTCTGAGGGTAATTTTAAACAGATTCTCTTTAAAGCTTATCGAAATATAGCAAACCACATCAAACAATTGCAGCTGTTAGAAGAGTCACCTGCCTGGTTAAAGTCAAATATTTGCCTGCTCGATCCGGGAATTAAGGTCTATCAGCCCTTGTCCAAAACTTCTTTTTTTATCTTTCTCCCCAAAAAAATCCCGGAAGGTTTGAAAGGTCCATCAAAAATAATTACCGTTCCCGAAGCCGTGGGCGAGAAGCTAATTCT
>CAZWFH010000116.1:0-5052 GCA_964632105.1 uncultured Atribacterota bacterium | reverse complement strand
GCCTCCACCAAATCCTTATAAATAAAGCCTTTCAGGCATTTTACTTGAAGGGCTTTTTTATTTTTTATAAATTATTTTTCAGAAAAAGAAGGATTTTTGAATAGACTTGTAGTATATAGAAAAAAGTGTACTAAAAATTAAATAAGCGTATTTTTTATCCAAGCAGAATATCTATAATAGTATTATACTAAAATAAAAAGATATATTATCTAAGATTTAGCATAAGATCAGCATTCTTTCTCTATCCCAAGAGACCCACTAAGTGACACATCCTAACTATACTAACCATTAAAGCATCAATCTTCTATCATCACTCAACCTAAAACTAAATATTTTATTCTGGATGAAGGTAACAAGAGAGACCTTTTCTTATTTAGAAAAGGAGCCGAAGAGGTAAGATACCAAAAGTATCCAAACTTTCAGGCAAAAGGACTGTTACCGGACAGAACTCTGGAGAGCTTTATACCAAAAAGCACCGAAGGGGCAACTCCTAATCTTTAGGAAAACCCATACAGAGTTTACTGAAAAGAACTATCTCCTAATTTCTTAGGAAGAATCTTTCAGGTAAAAGGACAGAGTAAGAATAGTAATATAACTATTTTTGTTCTGTCTTTTTTTGTTTAGGCAAAAGCCTAATGATAATTTAAAGGGGATAATACACATTATTGTAAAAGGATTAGTCATAAAGTTATGGACCTAAATCACCCTAATCATATGATTATCAACTTTTAAAAATAAAGGAATTGGAAGTTTTTATTCTATATTTAATTGAATGTAATAGATTAAGAATAAAATATTAGATTTAAATAATGTTTTAAATTATTTGTAACAAATAAATAATTAATTTGGGAGGGGTATTACAATGTTTACCAATAGATTACTAAAGTCTATTATTTTGGTTTTACCTCTTATTTTAACTGCTATCTTTTCTGGATGTGGAGGTATAACTACTCCTGGGATTCCTCAAGATTCACTAAATGCAGTAATTACTGCAAATCCTACCTCTGGTGAAGCTCCGATAGAAGTTACTTTAGATGCTTCTGAATCATCTGTTGCTCAAGGGAATGAAATAGTGAGCTATGAATGGGATTTTGGAGATGGCAATACAAGAGAAGGACAAATCATCCAGCATGGTTTTGATTCTCCAGGAAATTATACTGTTGAATTGACCATTAGTGATAATAAAGGAGCTGTGGATACTTCTTCTGTAATTATTACAGTTTTTCAACCCACCGAGACAGTTATAGAACAGAATTTTAATACACAGAATGGTACAGAATTTGATACTGGCACAGGGCTAAAAGTTTCTGTGCCTCCTTCGTTAAATGCTGAAGAAGTAAAATTGATAGTTAAATATTACTCGAATCCTCCACAAATAAATGACTGTATTGGAAATTTATTCTCCGCTTATTCGATTAATATGATTTATGAGAAAGAATCACAAAAACAAAAATTAAGACCTTTAAGAGGATCTTTTGAACCTATTAAATTGACCTTCGACATACCAGAGGAAGAAGATATAAGATACGTACTAATTGTGAATAAAACAGACGAGGGGTGGGTAATTGCAGAAAATAAAGTAGGCCCATATGGAGGTACGATTTCTGAGGACGGAAAAGAGATTTCAATTTCACTAGAATATTCTAGTGATTATGCTCTTTCAACCCCAGCTGTACTTACATATAATCAACAGGATATGCAGGAGTTACTTTCTGAATTGGAAGCACAAAACGCAGTAATTGAATCAGCTCCTCCGATAATTCCAAATTATAAAGGAATAGTAATAATACCAAAAGAGATTTTTCCAGAGGGGAAGGGAAATGCTATCCCGATTCACATTCCTTCCTATGGATATTCTAGTAATGCAAATATAGAAGAAGAGGGCTGGGAAAATAAAGAGGTAATAATAAGACGAGTAGTAAAGAAAAACTGGTGGGCGTTACTTGGTATTTCGTCAGAAGGAGTACCGCTTACACCGGTAGGTGCGGCAGTCAATATTTTTGAAGTATTAGCAAGTAGTAAGGTCAATCAAATATACGATATTGCAATAACCATTCAAAAAAACAAAAATACAGGAGGAAACCTAAGAGCAATAATTAAGTTAGGAGATCCTGAAATTGTATCGTGGCAGAGAAAGCTTGCTGGTAGTAAAAAAGCAATAGGTGATCCTCTTTGGAGTAGGGTACTTGAAGTATTTGGAAGTGCACTTGGAGCATTGTTTAGTGGTGCATCATTTGGAATAGATCTTGATTATTTTTATGTACAGAATATTTGTGATAAAATGGGTCTTCCATTTGAACCTAGTTATTATTTATTAATCGAGAGTGATAAACGGCACAAGGAAGATGCGTATATAGGTTATTTATCAGTAAACGAAAATAATACTCTTGTATTAATACCAAGGATATATCCAGATGATCGAATAACAATATGGCGTTTAGAAGGGATTTTGAATTTGAAACGTGTATTATACGTAGAACTCCCTATTCTTAATTCTTACAGATTTACTAGAGATTATGATACTGCAATATTGAAGGAATTATCCCCTATTCAAATAGGGCTAGAATCCACTCAATCTAACTTGGTTCCCATAGCTAATGCTGGTCCTGATCAGACTGTACAAGTTAGTACATTGGTTAACCTGGATGGAACAGCAAGTTACGATGATAATGGAGATACTTTGAGTTATAAATGGACACAAATAAAGGGACCAGAAATAGTTAATTTATCTGATTCAAATTTTTCTAAACCAACATTTACGCCTACTAAAGTAGGTATTTACGAGTTTGAATTAATAGTAAATGATGGTGGAGTGAATAGCGAATCAGATAATGTTATAATTAATGTTACTGAATCAACCACTACTCCACCGGATCCTCCTACTCCCCTTTCTCCCGGTTCGAGTTCTGCCCCAGGTTCGACTATCAGTACCCTGACCCCGACCCTCCAGTGGCAGGGTGTAGCTGGTGCTGATTACTACCGATTCTCAATAAGCATATATCCTTATGGGACTTCAAATATAATATATACGAGTTCAAACTTATCTACAACTTCATTCAATCTTCCAAGCGGCGAATTAAGTAACGGCAACAAATATAGATGGAATATGAGGGCTTTTACCAATGCAGGAGTTTCAAGTGAGTACTCCTCAGATCTATATTTTCAGACTGAAACACCCACTACAAATAAACCAGATTTAATAGTGAATAATATATGGACTGAGCCAAACCCACCAATTGCAGCAGGTTTTACTACTATAGGACTTGAAATTAAGAATCAAGGTAACGCTGATGCAATAGGGACTTTCTTTCTCGAATTTTATTTCGATGGCACCTACCAAGGACATGTTTACATAAATGGTTTAACCGCTGGTTCTACTAATACTTCTTATTGGCAAGCCGTTACATGGCCATCAGATACTAATTTACATACAATTAAAGGTGTAGTTGATCCTGATAATACTATTATTGAATCTGATGAGAGTAATAATCAATATTCAATTCAGGTAAAAGCAACAGAACCACCTATAGGTACTGGGACACTAAAAATAGAATCTGTACCAGGAAGCGCGAAGGTCTATATAGATGGAGCATATAAAGGAGAAACACCTTCATCGGGATATTTGACAATCAGTGATTTAAGCGCTGGAGACCATGACTTGAAAGTAACTAAGTCAGGATATAAAGACTGGATAGGGGTGGTGACAATACCTTCAGGAGGTACAAAATATAAAGCTGTAATTCTTGAGCCGATAACTCTACCTCTACCGATTCCTCTTTCTCCGGGCACTACTTCTGCCCCAGGTTCGACTATCAGTACCCTGACCCCGACCCTCCAGTGGCAGGGTGTAGCTGGTGCTGATTACTACCGATTCTCAATAAGCATATATCCTTATGGGACTTCAAATATAATATATACGAGTTCAAACTTATCTACAACTTCATTCAATCTTCCAAGCGGCGAATTAAGTAACGGCAACAAATATAGATGGAATATGAGGGCTTTTACCAATGCAGGAGTTTCAAGTGAGTACTCCTCAGATCTATATTTTCAGACCCCTTCGCTACCAAGTAGTCAAGTCGAACGAATTACTAATGGTAGTTTTTCCTCAGGGATAAGTGGATGGACTTTAGTGAGTGATTTTTGGGCTGGGATAAACTTCTCTAGTTACCGTACACCACCAGGGTATGCTGCAGGGGGTGTCAATAATGAAGGGCTACCAATAAATAATGCTGCTGGATGGATGTATCAAACAGTAACTATACCTTCTGGAGCAACTTCAGCCACTCTTAGTTTTTGGTACAATATCACTTCATATAATCCAGGACCTAATAAAGTTGATTTCCTAACTGTTTATGTTTCTGATTCTGAAGGAAATTGGCTCGATTGGATAATTTATAGCAATCTTAATCGTACTGATTTAGGGGATTATAAGAAAAAAACATTCGATTTGACAGCACATAAAGGAAAAACAGTAACAATAAAATTTTTAGCAACCTCAGATTATTCTAATACTACTACTTTCAGAATTGATGATGTTAGCTTGATGTCTGATGGATAGTAAAAAATAAAAACGAGAATAAACTAAATTAGTTAAAATTCTAAAAATATTAAAATAAAGAGGGACAACATGACCCATTTTCTATATCATCCCAAATTTAGAAATATACCTATACAGCAGACTGATATTGTGGAAGTGATGAGGTGAAAGAATATTTTAAAAATAAAATGTGGGCTATGCGGGGTCTTGCAATATAACAAAAGAGATGTTATATTGGCCACCTGGCCAGACCATTACGGATAGAATTTGAAGGAGCAGGAGCAGTTTATCACATCACCTCTAGAGGAAATGCCAAGCAGGCGATCTTCATTGACGAGAAAGACTTTACTGCTTTCCTTAGAGTCTTATGTTTGATGGTAAAAAGAAACAGTATACCAGTAAGCTGGCAATATTAAGTTTAAGAAAAATTATTGTTATTTTCTTCTGATATTTCCCTTTTTTAATCTAGCGGGAAATCCCCACCTGTAAGGGTGGGGATGAGAGCTATTTCC
>CAZWFH010000115.1:0-5068 GCA_964632105.1 uncultured Atribacterota bacterium | reverse complement strand
AATGCAACTCTTGCTGCGTCCTCCCATGATTTTTCGCTGGTACCCACAATTTCGATAATTTTGTATACCTTTCCCATTTCGCACCTCCTATTAAATTCTTATTTTCATTCATTTTATCGAATATTAAAACAATAGTTGATCTTGTTTATCTGTATCGATGTAGATACCCACAGACAAGCCCGTGGTATTCTGCCCTTCGGGTTAATAAATAGTACTATTATGTAAATTCTACAAATTTTTTAAAAACCCCTCTTACTACCCCACAAAAGTTTGTACCAACTTTTTTAGTTTAATTTTTTTTGCATCCTTCATTTTTTTCTTCTTTGGCCAGTTCTTCTGTCCTGGCCACTTCTGTGTTCAGGTCCTTTATAATTTGGGTCATCAAATTTCCTGCGGTCTTCCCCTGTTCTTTTTTCTTTTCCGGAACGGCGCTCTTCTTTCTTTTCCATAGGATTTTTTCCTCCTTTAATTAATTAAATATAGAGCTTACAATCTGGATTAGCGATCTATTCATAGATAATTAAACTGACTCACTACCCCTACTCTTTGAGATTAATTAATAAATGCTTTTATTAATACTATTATCAAGATACGACAAGGATGAGGAAAAATCCTTCTTTTGAATAAAAGTTTTTTGTTTTTGGTTATCGGTTTTTAAATGGAGAGGAAAGAATAGATTCTTTCGCGGGAATGACACAACATTAATAAATACAGATACAAGATAATTTAGTTAACCGTTAGGCAAAGGTATCTATCTCAACGTTAATCCAACTTCTACTCCTGGCACTGCTGATGATTGCTTCGATTACTTGCATATTTGCCACAGCATCTTCGAGCGGTACCTGGACCTCTCTATCTTCCAGCACTACCCGGGAAAACAGGTTTCCCTGAATCGTATACTGGTTACAAACTTCCAGGACAACCTCTTCAATCCTATTACCATCTCCATACCATACTTTGCACGGCCGGTCAGACGGGGCATTGAAAGGTATTTCGATTTCAATCCGCCCTTTCGTACCAAAAATGTTAACCCGCTGGTAAGGCACCATCTGGGTTGCACAGGTAAATGTGGAAGTGCCGCTGGCAAACTCCAATATGCCAGAAGTTAGACGATCGACTTTCATATTTGGATCTTCTTCCATAATACCGCAGACCCGCCAGGGTACAGCCCCAAAGATAAATCGCGAAAGTGAAATGCAGTAACAACCGATATCCATCAGTCCCCCACCACCAATATCAGCTTTGTTACGAATATTATCAGGGTCGGTATTGTAGTAAGAGAAAAATGATTGAATCGTCCGCACTTCGCCTATCTTTCCTTGGGTAATCTGCTGCTTTGCCCACTGCCACTGCGGATGGTGCCTGTACATAAATGCTTCCATAACCTTTAGCCGGGGAAATTTCCTGGCAGCGCCCAGCAATTTCTGAGCTTCGGCTGCACTTAAGCCAATGGGTTTCTCGCACAAAACGTGTTTACCGGCATTTAGTGCTTTGATAGCCCAGGGCACATGCAAATGATTGGGAAGTGGAATATAAACGGCATCGATGTTGGGGTCGGCCAGCAATTCTTCGTAGGAACCATAAGCTTTCTCTATACCTAATTGACGAGCTGCTGCCTGTGCCTTTTCCAATTGGCGTGAAGCAATGGCGGTAACCGTGCAATACTCGCCCAATTGCATAGCGGGAATCACCTTTTCAGTACCAATTCTGGCGGTGCTCAGCACACCCCATCGAATCTTTTTCATTTGATTACCCCTCCTATTGATTAAAGTATCTTTCCATACATGATGAGCTGTTTATTTTCCTTCTTTTTTCTTTTTCTTCTCTTCATACATATTCTCATCGGCTATTTTGATTAGTTCTTCTATGGATAGAGGATTAAATGGGTTATAGTAGGAAAGACCAATACTGAAATCTATCTTATAGGGTTTAGCCAGTTTTTGGTTTAATTTCTCTAAATTTTTATTTATTCTTTCTCTAACCAGGGGAGCATCATTCAGGGAACTGTCCGGGGAGATGAGTAAAAACTCATCTCCTCCGATACGACAGATAATGTCAATCTCTCTTAAGGTTGATTTAAAGAACATAGCTACTTCTTTTAAGACTAGATTCCCTTCTTTATGACCATAAGTATCATTTATTTCTTTAAACTTATCTATATCGAGATAGAGCAAGAGAATGGGGAGCTTTTTGCGACGAGCTGTCTTAATCTGCTGTTCAAGTAGGTTTAGACCATATCCTCTGCTACAACAGCCAGTAAGAACATCATAATGAGCTAATCTTTCTAATTCTTGTTCCATCTTCTTACGTTCAGTAATATCGACATAAGTGCCTATTATCCCTTTTACCTGACCATCGATTACCATATTAGAACCAGAGATAGAGACCGGGAAACAAGTGCCATCTTTCTTTTTTCTGATGGTCTCATAATTAAAATATCCTTTATTTAAGGCTATTTTATCAAAATTTTTCCCTTCTTCTATCTTGTCCGGGGGATGAATCATCCCATCATTGATGTTTCTGCCTTTGACTTCCTCTAAGGTATAGCCGAAAAGTTCGGTAAAGCGGGGATTTATGCTTAAGATATCACTCTTAGAGTCTAAGTAAGCCAAAGCCTCAGGACTATTCATAAATAAACTGGCAAATTCTTGCTGACTCTGTTTTAATTTCTCCAGTACCTTCTGGCGTTCGGTAATATTTCGAGTTATACCTATTGTCCCTATTATTTTGCCTTTTTCATCATATCGAGGTACCTTGGTAGCAGAAAACCAACGCTCCATCCCATCCAAATAAGTGATTTTTTCTATCCTATTAATGAGGGGTTTGCCTGTTTTCATTACCCGATCATCATCAGCAAAACATTTTTTAGCTGCCTCTTCGGTGAAAATATCGAAGTCAGTTTTTCCAATAAAATCCTCAGGTGTAACACCTCTGTCTTCACCACTTGCTTTATTTACCCTAACAAATCGGTTTTTCTCATCTTTAAAATAGATAAAATCAGGGATATTATCCATAAGGGCATGTAATAAATTCTGTTCATATACAATCGCTTTTTCTACTTTTTTACGTTCGGTGATATCTACAAAAATACCTTCTACCCCAGCAAGGTCCCCCTCTTTATTATAATAAAAATGGCTGGTATCAGAGATCACCAGGAGAGTACCGTCTTTCTTTTTTAAAGTTAGCTCAAAGTCTTTAAGATTCCCTTTATTCTTTTCTAATTCTTTAAGATACTTTTTTCTTTCTTCCGGAGCAAAGTAGAAATACTGAGCTATATTTTTCCCCAAAATATCCTCTAAGAAATTATAACCAAATAATTTAGCTCCTTCCGGATTTATCATTATAAGATTTCCTTCTCTATCTGTACGATAGTAAGCTCCAGGCATATTCTCAAAAAGATTACAATATTTTTCTTCGCTTTCTTTTAATTTTTCCAGTATCTTCTGGCGTTCGGTGATATCTCGGCTTATACCTATAGTCCCTATTATTTTTCCCTCTTTAATATACCAGGGCACTTTAGTAATAGAAACCCAATGCTCCGTTTTATCCAAATAAATAATCTTTTCTATTTTATCAATGATTGATTTACCAGATTCCATTACATAATTATCATCTGCAAAAGATTGTTTAGCTATTTCTTTTTGAAAAAAATCAAAATCAGTTTTTCCAATCATCTCTTCAGGAGTTCTCCCTGAATGTCCAGCTTTCACCTTATTCACCCTAATAAATCTGTTTTTCTCATCTTTAAAATAAATAGAATCTGAAATATTATCCATTAAAGCATGCAATAAGTTTTGTTCATGTATAATCATCTTTTCTGCTTCTTTGCGTTCGGTGATATCTTTATATAAGGTTAAAAATCCTCTTAGCTGGTTATTAACTATCACCGGAGAGGAAGATATAGATACCTGGATTAATGTACCATCTTTTCTCTTTCTAATGGTTTCATAGTTAGAGAAACCTTTAACATTGCGAGTGAGCCTCAATCCTTCTTCTCTTTTATCTATAGGATAGATCATCCCCTCATCGATATTCCTGCCTTTTAGTTCTTCTAAGGTATAACCAAAAAGTTCGGTAAAGCGGCGGTTTATATTTAAAATACTAGATTTTTCATCTTCATAAACTAAGGCTTCTGGAGAGCTATTAAATAGACTGGTAAACATTTTTCTGGCTTTTCTTAACTTTTTTTCAGCTTTCTTGCGCCTAGTGATATCACGAACATAAACTATAAGTCTGGGTTTACCTCCGATATTGACAATTTTAGTGGCAATTTCTGTAGGAAAGATAGTGCCATCTTTCTTTTTGCTTATTCGAGAGACGAAAATACCTTGAGTAGCCTCTTTTTCGGTAACAACCTTAGGTATTTTTTTTGCAAATTCTTCGGGAACTAAGTCAGCCAAGGTCAAGTCAATCATCTCTTTTTTAGTGTAACCATATATCTTTGCTGCAGCAGTATTACATTCAAGTATGCGACCTTCTACTGTCTCTATCTGAATGCCAACATCAATCAATTCTATCAGAGTACGATATTTTTTCTCACTCTCAGTTAAGTCCTCTTCTATCTGCTGATGTTTAATCTCCGATTTTTGTAACTCAGTAATTTGATGGCGTAATCTTGCTAATTCATCCATTAATTGCTCTTTGGTTTTTTCTTTACCTTTCATATATTCCGCTTATCCTTTTAGGGTTTATATTTTTTAGACTTCTCTCCATCCCCATCTAAAATTATATGATTAGCAGATTTTGTTTTTATTTCGTTAATATTATAATACCAAAAAATTATATTTGCAAAGTCAATTTATTCCTCACATTTTATACCCGGTTAATTGATAACTGACAAAATTTCAGAAAATATTGATAAAAAAGAAGGATTTTTATAAAATGTGTAGTATATTTCTTATTATATGGAATTCTACTTAAAAATTAAAATAAGGAGAATGGATAATTACCAATCTAAACCAAAATCTTAAAAACGAAGAATTTAATAATATAAAAGAAAAATTAATAATTGATCTTACTAATAGCTGTATAATTTTGATATTTTTTTTATTTTTAATTTAATTTTGAA
>CAZWFH010000114.1:0-5074 GCA_964632105.1 uncultured Atribacterota bacterium | reverse complement strand
ATGAAAATGCGCTACTTTGGCTTTTAGATAGTGGATTTATACGAAAAGTTGGTAGGATCACAAAAGGGGCATTACCTTTAAAAGCATATGAGGATTTAAAAGCTTTTAAATTGTATCATCTTGATATAGGTCTGCTCCGTGCAATGAGCGAGTTATCCCCAAAAGCAATTACGGATAGCGTTAGAGTTTTTGAGGAGTTCAAAGGTGCGCTTACCGAGCAATATGTGCTGCAAGAGCTGTCGTCCATGAATTTTAAAAGTATTTATTATTGGACATCAACTGCAACCGCTGAAGTTGACTTTGTTTTTTCCGATGGGCTAACCATCTTTCCACTTGAAGTTAAGGCTGGAGAAAATTTACAGGCACGAAGCCTAAGAATTTTCAGAGAAAAATATGATGTAAAATTTGCAATTCGTACCTCGCTTTCCAATTTACGCATGGATGGGGGTTTGTTAAATGTTCCCTTGTATGCTTTTTTCAACCTGAAACGATATATTGTAAAAGGCAATTAGAAATGCAACTTGGAAACAAGGGGACGGTTCTTTGTTTGACAATTCCCTATTACCGTTAGCAAGATAAGCTTTTACTGGGATGATTTTTATCCCCGGGGAAACAAAAAGAACAAGTAATAGTAAAATATAGAAGAATATAAGCGGTATACACCGGAAAAAATATTTGTAGATGATAATTATTGAAAATTTATTGATATTCTTGATAGATCCGTGTGCACTCACAAATACAAATTAAGAACCCAAAGCTCCCAAAGTTCTACTCTGAAAGAATCTAGGGGTTATGATAGGAGGAAATGATGACTATCTATTCTCATTCCCGCCTGGAAACCTTTAAGAACTGTCCTTTAAAATACAAGTTTAACTATATCGATAGGATTAAAAGAGAAGAAGAGGGCATAGAGGCTTTTTTAGGTTCTCGCTTTCATGAGGTAATGGAAAAGATTTATAAAGACCTCCCCTTTAGAAAATACAGTTTGGATGAACTGCTGGATTAGGAAAGTTTTAGGTATTGAACGTCCGGTATTTATAAATTTAGATGATAATGGAGAATATAAACTAAGGGGATATATAGACCGCTTAGACCAGGCAAAAGACAGAACTTATGAAATACATGATTATAAGACCTCCAAATCTCTTCCGGAGCAGAGTAAAATGGATGAAGACCGCCAGCTGGCTCTCTATCAGATAGGGATTCAAGGTATGTGGAACGATGTTGGCAGTGTAGAGCTGGTGTGGCATTATGTAGCCTTTGATAAAGAGATAAGGTCAAAAAGGACGAAAGAAGAGTTAGATGAATTAAAAAAAGATACTATTGATTTAATAAAGAAGATTGAAGCTACCCGTGAATTTTTACCTAATGAGAGCACTTTGTGCGGATGGTGTTATTATAAAGATATCTGTCCTTTGTATAAACATGAATATATGGTTGGGAATCTGCCGGTAAATAAATATCTAAAAGATAGTGGAGTTAAATTGGTTAATGAATTTGCCAAATTGGATGATAAAAAGAAGGGCTATAAAGGAAAGATTGAAGAGATCGATGAAGAGCTGGAAGAGATAAAAGAAGCGGTTATAAAATATGCCGGAAATATAGGGGTAGAAGTGGTGATAGGGAGTGACCATAAGTTAAAGATTAGCTCCAGTGAAAAAATCAATGTGCCGGGCAAAGGGAGCAAGGAGAGAGAATCTTTAATAGAGTTGTTAAGCCAATTAAATAGATTGGAAGAAGTATCAGCCTTTGATGCCGCTGAATTGAAAAAGGTCATTAAAGAGGAAAAATGGGATTCGGATATTTTAGATGAGATAAAAGAGTATGTTGAGATTGAAACAGTAAAATCAGTCCACTTATCAAAAAGCAAGAGAGAAGACTAAAGTGACAAGGACACATCCCATTTTCTTAAAACTTTCAAGAAGGCAGTTTAGAGTAAAAAGCCACTGTTATTCGCCCCGAATCGTCATTAATAGATATTTTATAGAGATTATTTGACATTCTCCAATAAATGCAGTATTATATCTAAAAGGGTAGATAAATGATATTAATAATTGGAGAGAATCCTATGAATGCAAGAAATAATCAAAAGCATACTCGAATAGGTATAGAGATGGTTAGGAAGTTATTCGAAGAGGGGAAGAGGATATTTACTATTGCGGATGTACGAAAGGCAGCATCTTATTGTGGAATGGCTGATAATTATGTTATAGAAGCTTTACACCATCTTTCGAATACCGGTTGGTTAACTCGACTTAAGAGAGGACTGTATATTATTTCATCATCTTTCCCCAGTATGACACCTGTGCATGAATTTGAAATTGCCATGGCTTTGGTTCAACCTTCTGCTATAAGCCACTGGTCTGCTCTGCATTTTCATGGTATGACAGAACAGATACCAAGAAAAGTATATATTACGACAACACAGGCAGTGCCAATATCAAGAGCAGTGAAGATACGGAATAAAAGTCAAAGAAGTTTTAGTAGAGAAATAAATGGTATTTTGTATGAGTTTATTAAAATAAAGCCGGAAAGATTTTTTGGTATTAGAGATTTTTGGGTTGGAGAAGTTAAAATAACCATAACTAATCCGGAAAGAACACTTATAGATGGACTGATTTCTCCGAAGCATTTCGGAGGCTGGGTAGAAATTTATTCTTCCTTTGAATCTCATATATCTTCGCTTGATTTAGCTAAGATGATTGATTATTCTTTACGGCTTGATGCGGTGATTGCAAAGAGATTAGGTTGGATAATGGAAAAAGTTGGAGTGGAGGATTCAATATTACAGAAGCTTGAAGCCGTTCCTATTAAAGGTTATCGTGTTCTTGATTCTACTGGTCCTCGAAAGGGACATTGTAATAAGAGATGGATGATTCAAGAAAATCTTCCCGGGAGAATAATTAAATGAAACCAATAAGAAAAAGACTGGAAGAGGCAAGGAGAGATACTGGATTATCATGGGAAATAATCGAGAAGGATTATATTCTTTCTTGGGTATTAGCTGGTATTGCAGCTAATAAAAAATTACAAAGTGAACTTATTTTCAAAGGTGGGACTGCATTAAAAAAATGCTATTTTGGAAATTATAGATTTTCGGAAGACCTTGATTTTACTGCAAAAGAAGACATTGTAAGAGGGAACCTTCTTGAAGAGGAGATTGAAAAGTCTTGTGAAATAGCAACTAATTTAGTACAAAAATTTTCCCCTCTTGAATTAAAAGTAGAGAGATATAAGGAGAAAGAATCTCATCCTGGCGCCCAAGAAGCTTTTAATATAAGAGGAAAATTCCCCTGGCATCGTCAATTTTTGCCAAAAGTGATGGTTGAAATTACTATGGGAGAACCTATACAGATTGATCCGGTAAAAAGGCCTATACTTCATGGTTATGAAGAGGAAATATTTCAGGAAATAAATGTCTATTCTCTCGAAGAGATTATAGCAGAGAAAATGCGGGCAATATTGCAGCATTTTAAAAAATTAGAAGAACGTGGGTGGACCCGATCAAGGGCGAGAGATTATTACGATATCTGGAGAATATAAATGGTTATTCAAATGCGTTAAGGTTGGTATTATATGTCCTTGTGATACTGAATATCAGAGCTACAAAGAGATATTGAAGTTGCATAATGAAGCTGAATTAGCAAGCAGGTTAATTTCATCAAGAAGAGAAAAAGATGTAGAAGTAATAAAGGTTGGTAATATTGCCAGTGGGGAAAAGGATGTAAACAATAAAGAGCTTCGTCAAGAGTTAAACCATAAATTAGGTGCAATAGCATGCAATTGGGAAACTTCTTCAGTCTTAAAAACAGCACAACTAAATGGGATAAAAAGCTTTTCTTTCCGGGTGATAACAGATAATGCTGATGAAGAGATGGAGGATAATTTAAATGCAAATTGGAAAAAGGCACTTGAAATTATGTATAAGGCATTAGAAAAATTCATTTTTGAAGGTTGGGTTAACAAAATTAATTAATAGTGAAGGTGTCTAAGGCTAATAATTTGGTAACTTTTGGTGGAAAACCTATAGGATCTGAGGAGTTTCTTAACTATACGGTTGAGGCTTTAGGTATTATTATAATAGATAGATGTCCCAAGGGAAGACTTCGTAATAGGGAAAATTAAACCATAGAAAAAATAGGATGTGTCTATTTAATACAAGGAGAGAAACTATAATGAAAAAAGTAAATTTAGGAATTATAGGTTGCGGAATTGCTGCTCAAAGTTTACATTGGCCTGCATTACAAAAACTAAAAGATGAATTCGAAATTACAACTATTTGTAATCATACTGAAAAAAAAGCCAAAGATTTTTCTAAAATATTGGGTGGGGTACCTTATGTTCTTGATTATCACCATCTTCTACGAAGAGCTGATGTAGAAGCTGTAGATATAGTTCTTCCTATTCAGCTTAATTATCAAGTTACTAAGGATGCCTTAGAAGCCGGTAAACATGTAATAGTGGAAAAGCCTTTAGCTGCTAATTTGTCAGAAGCTAAAATGATGTTAGATTTTGAAGATAAATATTCCCTGGTTATGATGGTAGCTGAAAATTACCGTTATCGCTCCATCTTTCACCGGGTTAAAAATTATTTAAATCAAGGTAAAATTGGAGAGCCTTATGCGGTATTTTGCAATGGGTTTACTCTAAATACTTTGAAGAATAATAAATATGCTCAAACTAAATGGCGTAGAAATCACCAATATAAAGGAGGATTTGTTACTGATGCAGGAATTCATTATATAGCAGCTTTGAGAGATATGTTCGGCGAAATTAATTATGGGATTGCTTTTACCAAGAGGGTGAATCCTAATATTGGGGAAATGGATTCTATGAGTTTTCAATTCCGCACAGATAAAAATATTTACGGGGTGCTTAATACATTTTATAGTTCAAAAGGTTATGAACAAGATTGTATTTTAATTTCTGGCTCAGAAGGAAGTATCTTGATTGAAAATAATAAACTTACTTTGAGAAGCGAAGAGGGAATAACATTTGAGGAAGTAATAGAAGATGACCAGGGGTATAAAGAAGAGTTTGAAGATTTTTATAGAGGTATACGTTTAGGGAAAAA
>CAZWFH010000113.1:0-5080 GCA_964632105.1 uncultured Atribacterota bacterium | reverse complement strand
CTAAATCCTGCTTTAGGGTAGGATAATTTTTCTCTAACTTTTTAAAATCTTTCTTAAAATCAGGAAGCATTAGCACTTCATTAAATATTTTCTTCAATATAGGTCCTCACCGAATAGGGTTTTGTGCGGTAGAATACAGATTCATAGTCTATTATTTCTTCATTTTCCGTCGTTAACCATGGTACATCTCTATGGGAATAATCACTTATCTCAGTAGCGTTCATATCAGATAATCTATCTAATACGCTATCAATCATTTTTATTTCATGAGCTTTTAGCAGGGTCAAATCTGATTCTCTTTTAGATAAATATTTAGTCTGAGGATGTTTAAAATAGCTGTCTTTCACTTTAATCAGGTCTTTGCCTTCCATCTCTTTAACTATTTTTATAAATTCCTTGGGGGTAGGACCATAATGATTTTTTATATAGGTTACTCCAATGAGTTGTTCTTCATATTTTTCATAAAAATCAAAATCAATAAAGTAAAGCAATTTGTACAATACCGATTCTCCTATATTTGGTTTTGACCCAATTTTATTTAGCATATAAAGCAATACTTCTTTGAATTTCTGCAGATTTTTTTGAGGAACACTTATTCGTATTTCCTTTTTTGGTTTCTGCTTAGTTGTATTTTTTTCAATAATTACTTCTATATCTTCTTTTAAATCAAGCAATACATCTGAAGAAACATTAAAATACTGGGAAAGCTTTTTTATTTCCTCTGCATATATTTTTCTTTCTCCGTTTTCAATTTTTGAAATGGTCACCCGATCTACACCTAATGCTTCAGCCAAACCGGATTGCGATATATCTATTTTCTCTCTTAATTTTTTAATTTTAAAACCTAAATTCTTATATAATGTAGGCGTTTTGTTACACCTCACTCCTTTATAATCATATAACCATATGTACTATAACATATGTTATTTATTATTACAAGTTTATGTAATATATTATTACTTTGATAAATATTTCAGGAAAATAAGGCAAAAGAGATAAAATAGATAGAAACAGGTTCCTACTTTCGTGGGAATGACATAGAGGAAAGAGAAAGTCAGATAGAAAGCGGGGAAAAACGAAGCAATCCCTTTTTGGTAAAAACTAGAGGAAGCAATCTTGCATTTTTATATTGATCTTTTCTTTCTTTGATTAAAAACCTTGGTCTAACTTAAGACTTTCTTTAACACCGGATAAAAATCCTTTTCTTCCTCAATAACGGTGATCTTTTCCTTTTTTGCTTCCTCTTTCTGACTTTCTGTGCAGTATCCCCATCCGGCCAAAAAAAACGTGAACCCCCAAAGCGTCCCCTTGACATCTTATGCGATTTTGCCTAATATTTTTCGGATATGAGACGTTTTCCCAAGCATAGCGAGGGAAAATGTCCCAAAGAGCAAGCGAGGGCATTAAGCTCTAGCGTAGCTCATATCTGATGTTATCCGAAGTATCGCCCCCTCAAACTGTTATTTCTACTCGATTTCCATCTGAATCAAGCACACAGCTTTCAAAATAGCCATCGCCTGTTGTTTGCGGCTCGCTTACAATTGTATATTCATCAGATCGTAGCTTTTCAGTAATTTCAACCACATTTTCTTTACTACCAACTGATATAGCAATGTGAATAATTCCTTCATATTGTATCTTTGGATCATTTAAATTGTTAGGTATTGATGGCATTTGCATTAATTCAAGACGAGCGCTGTTATCAAAAGATAGAAAGTATGACTCAAAATCATTTGACTCATTACGATATTTATTCCCTGCTATGCATTTAAAATACTTAGTATAGAATCTTTTTAAACGCTCTAGATCCCCTGTCCAGATAGCAACATGTTCAATTCTCATAACTTACCTCCTTTTAATACATGGCGATATTTCGGATAACGTTTTGCGAGTACCCGAAGTTGGCGACCAACGGGAGCCAATTTGGGCGAAGTAAAGCGGAGCCGGATATCCGCTGTTGTACGCAGTTTAACCACAGTTTTTTATAGCAAGAACTTCACTTACTTTATCTGCAAAATACCTCGGATTCTTCAAATATGCTGTATGACTAAATTTCCCAATATTGATTATTTCAATATTATTATATAAACTTTTAAACATTTTATCATCTTTCGGATCTTGTGTATGATCATCCTCAGATTTCAAAACTCGGATAGGAATGTCTTGAGTAACACTTATATCTGCATTCTTTAATTTTTTCCCAAAACTTAATATTGTTGAAAAAAAGGAATATACATCCTCTTTTGATATTTCATTATTAACAATTCCCTTTACAAGTTGTATATACTCATTTTTTTCAATTTCTTTGAAAGTTAGTACTTTAATGATATTGGAAAAGAATAATTTTTTAACAATTTTTTCTGGTAGTATTCGTATTAAAACTAATACTAAGTGTAGTATTGCAAATTGAGCTGTTGTAAAAATAATTGGACCGCTACTGGTTATAATTAATGATTTAATATAATCAGGTTTAAACCAATAGAGTGCCTGAGCTATAATTCCACCATATGATTGACCTATTATAACTGTAGTTTTTATTCCTTCCCTTTTGAGTATAATTTCAATTCCGTCAAGTATCTCACCAACTGTTCGTACAGGTGGATAGTCAGGTGCAATAACAGTATAATTTCCAGATAAATTTTCTAATGTTTCAAATCCGATTTTTGCTTTTTTCAACCCGCCAGAAAGAAAAGTAACATATTCTTTTTTATTTCCAAGTTTATAATATGACCATTTAACTCCATTTATAATTATCAACTTTCGATATTTTTCAATAAATAATTCAATTCTATTTTTAACTTCCATTATAAAAATTAACTCCTACTTGGTTAAATTGCGTATAACGTTCCGAGCGTATCTGAAGTTCCTCGAAGGGTAATTTGAGCGAAGTGCCGAAGACACGAAGCCAGATACACTCTGTTAGCTGAAGGGCACGAGCTGTTTAATAAAAACATTGCGGTACGGATGCCGCATATTTCATAAATAAATTTCATACAATAAAGTTAATAAATCATTTTTGCCCAGCAATATCATCTGCTGTTGCATATGGATGTGGATATCGTCCTCTTTCTGGTGTATAGGATTTCATATAAATCTTTGAGTAGATTTGAATCGCTTCTGTAGGACAAAAATTTAGACAAGCATAACACATATAACAATCGACGTTGCGCTGCCATAAAGGCTTATTGTCTTCCATTGTAATTTTCTGAGATGGACAAACTTTCTCGCAAATTCCACAACCCGTACATTTCGAATCTGAGTAAAAATAATTTTTAACTTTACCGGCTACACAATGTACCAAAAAAGGAATAAGTCGTTCTAGAATATAGTTGAACAAGCCAAAGCGAGAAAAAGTAACTCCACTTATATCGTCTTGATAATTTTCTTGATGAATTATAGTTTTTTTAATCACTTCCAGCTTCTGCTGGATGTTTATTTCTATATCTTTTAATTCCTCCTTCGTCGGGACGGTAAAGGATTCCAATTTCGGGTCATTCATACCCATGTCTATAACGAACGTTGCGTTTAAACTCTTACCCTGCTTATTTAGGAACTTATCGATCATCGGAAATCCCCGAAAAATTGTTCCTCCGCGGGTGGCTATCGCAAAAAAATAATCAGAGGATTTTACATTAACCTTCTTCAAAAATTCTCTCACTGGAATTGGAATGGTTAAACCATGACAAGGAAATACAAAACCAACATTATCTCCTTTGGTTTTCATATTATCTGACTTCAAAACCCCTGCGATTGGTATAAGATCTGCTTCAGGTATGAGTTTCTGTAATTCTTTAGCTACATATAACGAATTGCCAGTTCCTGAAAAATAGTATATTTCTGTAGTCATAGGAGTATCCCCTTTAAATCATATTTTCGCCATGGATGGCAAAATTGATATTTAAAAGCTTGCCCGTGCCTTTCAGCTAACGTTCCCGCAGTTCCCAACATCCGCAAGCCTTAGCTAAGAGCTAGCTAAGGCTTGCGGATGTTGGGAACTGTCGTGTTAGGTGATGTTGTGTACGGAAGCTGCCAATACGCTTATGAACGCTGATGATACTTACAATCATTTTAATAGTACTTTTCTAGCATGCGTTTTAATGATTCATTTCAAAAGTACCAATCATGTTTTCCAATCCATTCATCATATGAATAGTTTAAATTTAACATTTTCATTTCCTTACTAAATCGATGATTGAACTGATATAAAAAATCCTCTGTCCCACATGTTGTATGTATTATTGGCTTTAATTCTTCTCTACTTACTTTCCGAGCCAATTCCAAGATCTCATACTCTTTCTTCCATTCAAAATCTGTTCCAAATATATACTTAAAGTCATCAATTTCCACATCTCCTAATCTTTGTTCATCCAAATATTCTTTTAAATATAAACACCCCGAAAAAAAAGCACAACATAAACTATATTGTTCTGGTCTACTTAGCGCACATTTCAATGCTCCATATCCGCCCATAGAAGTTCCCATTATAGCAGTATCTTCTCTTTTACTTGAGATATGAAATATATTCTTGCATAGCTCTGGTAACTCCTTAGAAATATAGGAAAAATATTTCAATCCATATGTCATATCAGTATAAAAGCTTCTTCCGGCTTCAGGCATAATGAATATTACATTATACTCATTTGAAAATACTGGCATCATTGTATTATCTGGCCAGTTGCTACTATTTCCGGACAAACCATGAAGCATATAAATAACTTTATGTGGTTTCTGACTTTTAAATTCTCGAGGTATAACCACTGTTATCCATGTATCCATGTCCAACTCTTTAGAATAAATACTTCCACGAAAAACCATTAAAAATTTCTCCTTTCATTTTAAAAATTCGTCTAATCCTTCTTACAAAAATTTAGTATAAAAATAATATAACTAATCCACACTTGTAACTAGTACACAATGTCACCTAACGTTTAGCTGATAAAAGAAGTGTGCGAAGCAAATCTGGGGAAATTTTTAATTTCCCTTTTATCTGCTGTTATATATAGTTGTGCTAAATATTTTAGCATATTTTTTCTGCTTTTGTAGCAATAAAGGTATTTGTGAATTCATCTAATAATTCTTC
>CAZWFH010000112.1:0-5122 GCA_964632105.1 uncultured Atribacterota bacterium | reverse complement strand
TTGAGTTAATTTTTAATATATTAACTTTAGCTAAAAAAGGTGGAACCGCGAGATTATTAAATTAAACTTCTCGTCCTTTTCTGATACAGGGCAAGAAGTTTTTTTATTTGATTGTAAGGAGGTAGATATTATGTCAGAGATTAAAATTGTTTTATTAGATGATTCGGAAATAAAATTAAATAAAGGTGCTACTTTGTATGATGCTGCGGTCAAAATAAGTCAAAAATTAGGCAATGAGGCAATTGCCGGTATAGTAAATGGAGTGGAGAAGGATTTAAATTATGTCCTTGAGGATAATGACCGGGTTGAGATTATAACTTTTGCTTCACCCAAAGGCAAAGAAATTTATCATCATAGCAGCTCCCATATTATGGCTCAGGCGGTGAAGGAATTATTTCCTCAGGCAAAATTAGCCATTGGTCCTGCCATTAAAGATGGTTTTTATTATGATTTTGATTTAGACCGTTCCTTTACTCCGGAAGATATAGTACTTATTGAGAAAAAGATGAAAGAGGTAGTGGACAAAAATTTCTCTTTAAAAAGAATAGAGGTAAGTAAAAAAGAGGCTAAAAAATTATTTAAAGAACAAAAAGAAGATTATAAAATAGAACTTATTAAAGACATAGAAGATGATATGGTTACTTTGTATCAGCAGGGTGATTTTATCGATTTATGTAGAGGGCCCCACATTCCTTCTACCGGGAAGTTAAAAGCTTTTAAACTTTTAAGTATTGCCGGTGCATATTGGAGGGGAAATGAAAAAAATAAGATGCTGCAGCGTATTTACGGAACCTCATTCGATAAAAAATCCGAACTGGATAGTTATTTGAAATTCCTTGAAGAAGCGAAAAGGAGAGACCATCGAAAATTAGGAAAAGATTTAGATTTATTCAGCTTTCATGATGAGGGAGTCGGTTTTCCTTTCTTTCATCCCAAAGGAATGGTGTTAAGAAATATCCTGGAGGATTACTGGAAAAATGAACATTATAAGAGTGGTTATACAGAAGTCAAAACCCCGATTATCTTAAATAAATCATTATGGGTGAAATCCGGACATTGGGATCATTATAAGGAAAATATGTATTTTACCAGGATAGATGAGGAAGATTATGCTATTAAACCGATGAATTGTCCCGGAGGAATTTTAATTTACAAAACTATCCTTCACAGTTATAGAGATTTACCGCTAAGAATGGGAGAATTAGGGTTAGTACACAGACATGAATTATCCGGAGTGCTTCACGGACTCTTCAGGGTAAGGTGTTTTACCCAGGATGATGCTCATATATTTATGACTCCTGAGCAGATTAAAGATGAAATAAAAGGAGTAATCGATTTAACTGATAGGATATATAAGACCTTTGGTTTTTCCTATCGTGTGGAATTAAGCACTAAACCGGAAAATGCCATGGGTTCTGATGAAATATGGGAAAAGGCTACCAGCAGTTTGGAAGAAGCCTTAAAAGACAAAAAGATAGATTATATTGTAAATGAGGGAGATGGGGCATTTTACGGTCCCAAAATAGATTTTCATTTACAGGATTGCATAGGCAGAAGCTGGCAGTGCGGTACCATCCAATTAGATTTTATTATGCCGGAAAAATTCGAACTTTATTATATTAATAAAGAAGGGAACAAGGAAAGACCAGTTATGTTGCATCGAACTGTTCTGGGAAGCATAGAGAGATTTATCGGGATACTTATCGAAAATTATGCCGGAGTATTTCCTTTATGGTTAGCCCCTGTTCAAGTAAGATTGCTGCCTATTGCTGACAGGCATGTTGAGTATGGCAAAAATTTATTGAAAGAGCTAAGCAAGTATAATATAAGGGCAGAATTAGATGAGATTAATGATAAAATTGGGGCTAAGATAAGAAAAGCTGAGATGGAAAAGATACCTTATATGTTGATATTTGGAGATAAAGAAGTAGAAGAGGGCTTTGCTTCGGTAAGAAAGAGGGGAAAAGGAGACTTGGGGAAGATAAAATTAACCAAGTTTATTGAAGATGTTTTAAAAGAAGTCGAAGAAAAAACTTTATTTTAAGAGTAGTTAGTAAATATAATTTTAATAAGCGATTGTATAATTAGTTAGATAGGTAGTTTGATACATTTCTTTTTTTCTTTACGCGATACTATATACTCGATACTGATTAATGTATTGACTATAAATAAAGAATATGTTATAGTTTTTTTAAAAATAATGAAGAATTATATATGTTTTAAAGAAGGGTAGGAACTATATTTTTTTCTATTAAAATTAGTAAAATTATCTTTCAAAGTTGAGCCAAAAAACTAATTTAAATTGCATAGAAATTGATGTGTTGCTCATCTTTAAGCGTGTAAAGGAGGAAAATAGGAATTAAGTCAACATTAAAGTTAAGAATAAATAAAAAAATCAGAGCAGAGAAGATTAGGCTTATAGATTTTGAAGGTAAACAGGTAGGGGTAGTAAGTAAAAAGGAGGGTCTTGAGCTTGCCGAAAAGAGTAATCTTGACTTAGTTGAAGTTGCACCAGATGCTAATCCTCCGGTTTGTAGAATTATCGATTATGGGAAATATAAATACCTACTGGATAAAAAAAATAGGAGCGGGAAGAAGAAACAGAAAAGCGGCGGAATGAAAGAAATAAAGATGCGCCCTAATATTGGAGAACATGATTACAATTTTAAAGTAAAAAATCTATCTAAATTTTTAGAAGAAGGTAATCAGGTAAAAGTTACTATAATGTTTAGAGGGCGAGAAATGAGATATTTAGATTTAGGAAGGGAATTATTGGAGCGCATAACTAAACATACCGAAGAAATTGCCAAGGTTGTAAAGGAACCAAAGTTAGAAGGACGGAATATGATTTTAGTTTTAATACCTAAATAATACAAAACATTACTGGGAAAGAGGTTAGACACATATGCCTAAAATGAAGACACATAAGAGTTCAGCGAAAAGATTTAAAGTAAGTAGTTCAGGTAAGATAATAAGGTCAAAAGCTTATAAAAGTCATATTTTGACTAAAAAGACTGCAAAACGTAAGAGAAATCTAAGAAAAAGGACTACAGTTAGTAGTGTTGAGGTAAAAAAGGTTAAAGTATTATTACCTTATTCTTAATATTTTCTAAAAACTTTGAAGTATTATCAGAACAATATTAAATATAAGGGCGATAAACAAAGAATAATTCGGATATAAAAAGATAAGGAGTGAATAGTATGCCAAGAGCGACAAATAGCGTTGCCTCAAGAAGAAGAAGAAAAAAAGTATTAAAATTAACTAAAGGATATTGGGGGGCAAAAAGCAAACTTTATCGTACTGCTCATGAAGCTATGATGAAGGCACTTTCTTATGCCTATAGAGATAGAAGAGCGAAAAAAAGAGATTTTAGAAGTTTGTGGATAACCAGAATTGGTATTGCTGCCAGAAACGAAGGAATATCTTATAATAAATTTATAAGAGGTTTAAAAGTTGCAGGGGTAGAAATCAATCGGAAAATGTTAGCTGAATTAGCAGTAAGCAATCACGAAGCATTTGTTAGTGTAGTGAAAGTAGCTAAAGAAGGCTTAAATTAAGTTTATTTTTACGTACATTAATGTCTATAAAATATCTTTTGTTAAAAGTTATAATAAAGATAAGTAGGTTATAGCTAACTTGATATTTAGTCTGGTTAGATAATAATCGAAATTCACTTTAGAACTGCAGGCTGAAATTATAAAAGTAAGTTTTGCCAGCACTCCACTGTTATAAGGAGTAAGAGTACGGATTTGCTTAATAAAAAGCAGGTCAAAAAGGGTGGTACCGCGGAAAAGGTCTATAATTTTCGTCCCTTTACAAGGCGAAGAAAATTGTAAACCTTTTTTTATTTTATCAGGACTATTAATGATGAGGAGGGGATACTATTGGAAAATAAAATAAAAGAAGTTAAAAAAGAAATTGTTTCTAAATTAAATTTGGTTAAGGATTTAAAAGATATCGAGAAATTAAGAGTAGAATATTTAGGTAGAAAGGGGATAGTGACTCTCCTGTTGAGAAAGTTGGGAACGCTTTCTCGGGAGGAAAGGCCAAAAGCCGGGCAGTTACTAAACCAAACCAAAAGAGAGATTGAAGAAATGCTCAAAACAAAAGAAATAGAAATTGAAAAACTGGAGAAAGAAAAAAGATTACAGGGAGAAGGTATCGACCTTACTCTTCCGGGGAGAAAATTAGATAGAGGAACTGTTCATCCCATTAATTTGGTTTTAAAAGAGATTGAAGAAATATTTTTAGGCTTAGGGTTTAAGATAGAAGAGGGCCCGGAAGTAGAATTAGATTATTATAATTTTGAAGCACTTAATATTCCTAAAGACCATCCCGCCAGAGATGACCAGGATTCTTTTTATATTACTAAAGATATTCTTCTCCGTCCACAGACTTCTCCTGTACAAATTCGTACGATGGAAAGTCAGAAACCACCGGTTAGAATAATTGCTACGGGAAAATGTTATAGACGCGATGCTACTGATAGTACTCATTCCCCCATGTTTCATCAGATAGAAGGTCTGGCAGTAGATAAAGATATTACTTTTGCTGATTTAAAAGGAGTTTTAACAGTTTTTGTACATAGAATGTTTGGTAAAGATAGGAAAGTAAGATTTAGGCCGGGATATTTTCCATTCGTTGAACCTGGGGCTGAAGTGGATGTGTCTTGTTTATTATGTGGAGGTAAAGGATGTAAATCTTGTGGTTATATCGGCTGGTTAGAGATTATGGGAGCGGGAGTAGTACATCCAAAAGTTTTAGAGATGGTTAATTATGATCCGGAAAAATATTCAGGTTTTGCCTTTGGAATGGGAGCTGAAAGAATTGCTATGTTGAAATATGGTATAAATGATATTCGTTTATTTTTTGAAAATGATTTAAGATTTTTAAAACAATTTTGAATTAGTCGTTAGTGAATAGTCGTTAGTCGTTAGTATATAGTAGCAGCACGTTAATTACGGTTGCATGACTTGGTATTAATTCTTTAATCGGGTAACTGGTAAACTGGCCAACCAGCTAACTATTTTCACGCTGAATGCTGTATACTATATACTTTAAAATAAGCGCGATACGCAATACGATAGAAACAGGGAGGGAGAAAGAATGCAGGTTTCTTAT
>CAZWFH010000111.1:0-5146 GCA_964632105.1 uncultured Atribacterota bacterium | reverse complement strand
AACAAAAAATAGAGTAATTTTTTATTCATAATACACAACCTCCTTACTTAATAGATAGCAATTTCATATAATGTTTTGCGGATAAAAAAAGTTGCCGAAGGCAATTTGGGGAAATCTTTGATTTCCCTTTTATCCGCTGTTATATGAAGTTGCAACTATTTGCATTTTCGCTAATCCATATATCTACCTGCATTTACATCTATAACCTCTCCGGAAACATAATCATTTTCAAGCAAGTAGATAACGGTATGAGCTATCTCTTCGGGTTTAGCAATTCTCCCAAACGGTGTTTGAACTGACAATCTCTTCTTAGTTTCTAGGGATAGAAGTTCTGTATCTACTGGCCCAGGAGCCACAGCATTTACAGTGACTTGCGGTGCTAACTCACTAGCCAGAGCAAAGGTCAAGCCAATCACACCTGCTTTTGATGCCGCATAATGACAACCGATTGTTCCACCCATTTTTCCTGCTATAGATGAAATATTCACAATCTTACCGTTGTTTTTCCTTAATTCTTCTTTAACTGCCTTACAACAGTTGAAAACCCCCGTCAAATTAACATCGATTACTTCTTTCCACTCCTCAATATTGATGTTTCCTATAGCTGAGTTTTGCCCTGATATCCCCGCATTGTTAACCAGTATATCTATACTTCCCAAACTTTCCTTTACTATATTCATCATATTTTCGACTTGAACAAAATCTCTAACATCGGCTTTAATTTTTAGTGAATTTACATTAAATTCCTCTAATTTTTTAATCACCTTATATGCCTTGTCTTTGTCTTTGTAAAAATTTACAGCTACATTAACACCCTTATTCCCCAGCGCAAGAGAGATAGCTTTACCAATACCTCGATTTCCACCAATTACAATTGCATTCTTGCCTTTTAATTGCATGTTTTACACACTCCTTTTAGCCTTTCTTAATGACTACTGTAATGTTCTCAACTATTTAAACCATTGCAATTTCGCATAACGATTAAGATTGCTTCCGAAGTTGGAGCACAGATGAAGGTAACTTTTGTGACTTTAGTGTTTCATACACTCAATTTCGGAAGCAATTCGGTCGAACGAAGCCGCTCCGCCGTGGCTATGGGAATTCAATCCAGCGATTTCATTCATCAAATTGCTATTGAAGCTTTCCCTATGACCTTCTTAGGAAGAGCTAAATGTAAATTTAAGGGTCCGGGAAATATTTTTCTAAGTGCGCTGTCCATAGTATAGTTGATTTCCTGAAAAAAGAGCGTTCTTCCCCCTTAACTCTATATTCATATCCGATATTTGAAAATCAAGCTACCCATCTCACCTTTGAAAGGGAACAAAATGGCGTCTTAAGTAAACGGGATTAGATCACCTAATTTTCAAAGAACAATAAAAGACTAAAGCCGCTCTTGTAAAGCTACCGCGGAGCGGTTTAGTTCAACTTGAAATAACCGAACTACTTCGTTTATGCTTCCAAATTGGCATATTTTTCGAAGTACTTCGTTACGTACAACTCTAGGTGAAGCCTTAAATTGTTACTTCTTGTTGTTACTATTTTCTCCCAAAATCCAAAAGGATTTTAATCCGTCCGATATCCCGCTGGCTAACGTGAGTGCGATATATCTTTATAGATTCTTATACTTATCATAAACTTATTTTATTAATTCCATAAATAAAGCTTCTGTTATTGAGATTAATTTTGTATTTATCTGATGTATAAAATATAAAAAGTTAAAAGGATAAAAACTTCCACAATTTCATTTATCGCTCCCAGTATATCTCCGCTTATACCACCAATCCTCTTTTGGCAATATTTTAATATTAACAAAACTATTCCCATTGCTATAATCAAGGGGGGCAAAAAATATAATTTGAATAATAAAATACCTATAATTGCCATAGTTAAACTGGCGAAAATAACCTCTCTCCAGCCAATATAATCCATAAATAATTTACCCATACTATTTTTCAAGCGAGCTGGCTTGCCTAAAAAAGCGGCTATTACCATACTCCAACGCCCTATAGTGGGAGTAAAAAACAAGGCTGCATCTTTTAAGAATAAGGGCATCTCTATCAGAAGGACAAACTTCAACAGTAAAAGAGAAACTAAGGCCACTACCCCTTTAGCTCCGGTAGAACTATCCTTCATAATCTTTAGTATTTCTTCTTTATCGTGTCCTCCAAAAAATCCATCTACACTATCGGCAAAACCATCTAAATGCAGCCCTCCACTTAGCCAGATCCAAACAATTAGAACTAAGGCATCACCCACCAACGGAGAAACAGGAAGATAATAAAATATACGTCTTAAAACTACCAGCAATACACCTATCAACATCCCTACAAGTGGAAAGAAAGCCATAGAATTAGCAAAATTTTCTGTTAATGCCTCTTCATCTTGATTACTATTATTAGAAGGAGGGAACGAAGCTATAGGGAAAATAGTTAAAAAACGTATAGCTAAAGATAAATCTCTTAAAATTTTCATTATTTTATCAGCCCTTTATCTTTAATGGTATCCCTGAGACCATCATAAAAACCTCATCAGATTTATCAGCAATTATACTATTTGCTCTACCCAAGATATCCCGATAAACTCTTCCGAGAGTATTATCAGGGACTAAACCCATACCTACTTCGTTAGATACAATTATTACCTGAGCAGGTACCTTGTAACAAACCTCAGCTAATTTCTTAATTTCCAATAAAATTTCTTCTTGCCACTTGGAGTCTTCCACCTTATCTTCTTTTCTTAATAAGAGATTAGAAGTTAACAAAGTCAAACAATCTATAAGGATAACTTCTTTTTCTAAACCTAAACGACTCACCAATTCTCTAACTTCTATCGATTCTTCATAAGTCTCCCAGGTGTTTAGTCTCTTTTCTCTATGCTTTTTTATTCTAAAAGCCATTTCTTCATCAAGCGGTTGAGCAGTCGCAAGATAAGCTACCGATTTACCTGAACCAACAGCCATCTTTTCAGCAAAATTACTCTTCCCGCTCCTTGCGCCTCCGGTGATAAAGATTAATTTCCCTCTACTCATAATATTTATTCTTCTTTCAATTGTTTAATAATTTAAGATTTATTATCTACCCCAGCATCTGCAAAAGTAGCCATTTGAGTTAATATTGTAACCCCGGACTCAATAAAACTGATACCCAAAGCAGCACCTGTTCCTTCACCGAGCCGCATACCAAGATCAAACATCGGAATTTTCCCTATATATTTCAGGGCAATTTTATGCCCTTTTTCCACTGAATTATGACTCGCAAATATATAATCCTTTGCCAAAGGAGCTAACTTAATCGCAATTAAGGCACTTGCGCAAGAAATAAATCCATCAATTACAATGGGGACTCGATGGGAAGCTGCAGCTAAAATACAACCTGCTAACCCACCAATTTCAAATCCTCCCACTTTTGACAAAACATCAAGACCATCCTCCGGGTCAGGATGATTAACTTCTATCGCTTGTTTAATCACTCTTATTTTATTTTTAAGTTGGTCTTCGTCTATCCCGGTCCCTCGGCCGGTAACCTCTTCAACTTTAGATTCAGTCAAACAGGCTACTATAGCACTACTGGGGGTAGTATTGGCAATCCCCATTTCCCCTAATCCGATAATGTCGATTCCTTTTCTGTTTAATTCGTCTTCAAACACTTCAATCCCGGCAATTATTGCTCTTTCCGCCTTATCTCTACTCATAGACGGTCCTTTGGCTATATTATTTGTTCCATAGGCTATTTTCTTTCTTATTATACTCTCTTTCAAGGGAAAATCTTTAGTAACTCCCATATCCACCACCACAATCTCTGCTCCTATATGTCTGGCTAATACGTTAATACCTGCTCCTCCTCGAATAAAATTATATACCATTTGAAAGGTAACTTCCTGAGGATAAGCACTCACTCCTTCTTCAGCAACTCCGTGGTCTCCGGCCATCACAAATATTACTTTTCTTTTGATTGCCGGGGAAAGAGTTCCGGATATTCCTACTATCCTCCTGGCAAAATCCTCTAATTTTCCCAAGCTTCCCTGAGGTTTGGTAAGATTATCTAATTTTTCTTGGGCTTTTTCCATTAGTTTAAAATTGACAGGTTTAATCTTTTGAATGATTTCTTTTATTTTTTCATTCATCTCTTTTCTCCTCTATTAATCCGCTCTCCCACCAGTCTTCAAGATGGGAAGTATCATTTAATAGTGAAATAAATCCTCTATTATCATAATAATCTATAATATTCAAAGCAGTTGATTTTTGTTTTATATACCATAGATTTTTTAATTCGAGGTTTAAAACGTTACACAGAATAATTCGGATAGCTCCGCCATGACAAACTATAGCTATTGTTTTATCTTCCTCTTCATTTTTATGTGATTGTAATATCCTATTTACTTCGGTCATAACTCTCTCGCTCAAGATAGCTAAGCTCTCTCCTTGAGGAATAATGGTTTTTTCATCGGGATTTTCCATCCAGGAAGTAAATTTGGCTCCTTCTCTTAATTTAATTTCTTCAAATGTCATACCCTCCCATATCCCAAAATTTATTTCTCTTAGGTTGGGACTTACTACAATATCTTTCTCACGGTCTCCAAAAATAATCTCAGCAGTATGACGAGCTCTCTTTAAATCACTGCAATAAACTGTGTCTACCGGTACCCTTTTTAAGCGATATGCCAATCTTTCTGCTTGCCATATCCCTTTTTTAGTCAAATCTACATCCTGAAAACCAGAAAATTTCCTTTGGACATTACCATCACTTTCTCCGTGACGTATTAAAATCAACTTTATTGCCATTACTATAAGTACTCTCCTTTTCTTATTATTATTAGGGGGTCTATAATTAAAAAAACATTCTGTAACTATAGAATAATCTGAAAGGTGAGGATAGTCAAATAACTTTCTTTATGCAAGAATAAACTATATGGCCAGAGGAGCATTTGTGGCTTCCGGGGTCTGTCAAAAGACTAGATCTTTGTGACTCGACCTGAACTGCCGGATGTTCCTCTGCCTCTTGTCTAGTCCAATGGGAAGATGCCTATAAAAAGTGGCTATTATAGACAGGATAACAGATAGAGGCAAGGTCATAAACCTATAAGGAGGAAAGAAAGAAGTCTTATCCAATGCAAGATGAGCCTGAAATAAAGAGTCATGCTGCTAATA
>CAZWFH010000110.1:0-5182 GCA_964632105.1 uncultured Atribacterota bacterium | reverse complement strand
TGTAAGTGACCGGCTCAAATTTTCCGTCTTTTTTTACTTTGAAGGCGATTCTTTCCCCATATAAATTAACACTGTTTCTTAACATTTCATTTAATGTTTGTAATTGCATAACTATAACTCCTTAGTTTAACTTAAATATTTGATTTTTATAATTTACAAATTGTAAACACTTGCACCTTGTATCTTGTATCTTGTATTTAAGGCTAACGACTATTCACTATTCACTAACGACTAATTTCATCCACATATCCTGTCTATCTCTTCTTTATATTTCTTATGTATCTCAAATCTCTTCATCTTTAAGGTTTCAGTCATTTCCCCGGCTTCCATGGTAAGCTCATGAGGAAGTAAAGCTATCCCCATTACTGTTTCGTATGGTTTAAATCCGTGTTCTTTGGAGATTAATATTTTTTGTTCTTTTTGGTATAAAGAGATTACCTTGGGATGATTAATTAACTCATCGATATTTTTATATTCAATATTTTCTTTTTCTGTATATACTTTTAGAGCTTCAAAGTCAGGGACAATTAATACTCCCAGACGAGGTTTGTCCTGGCCGACTACGATTACCATATTGATATATTCGCTTTCTTTTAATTTATCTTCCAGGGGTAGAGGTTCAATATTCTCTCCTCCTCTTAAGACTATGGTGTCTTTTATTCTGCCCATAATTTTAAGGTATTTTCCGTTATAAGTCTTTTTGCCCAAATCTCCGGTATTAAGCCAGCCATCTTTAATAACTTCCCTGGTCTTTTCCTCATTTTTGTAATAGCCTTTCATTATCATAGGACCTTTAACCAGCACAATGCCTACTTTACCATTGGGCAATTCTTTATTATAATCATCTTTATCTACAATCTTTATTTCTACTTCTGGGATAGGAGGGCCTACGGTAAACATAATATTATCCTTTTTAGTTCTGCCAGCAAGTATTGGAGAGGTTTCAGTTAATCCGTAACCTTCGGTGATAATTAACCCGATAGCATTAAAAAATTTATCGATAGATTCGTTAAGGGCTCCTCCTCCACTAATAGCAAATCTAAACCTACCACCGGTTAATTTTCTAATCTTTTTAAAGACTATCTTGTCGGCTAAACGATATTTCCAGCCTAATCTTTTTGTTGTTCTTTTGGCTTGAGCCAATTCTTCGGCAGTGTACTCAGGACGATCAAACAAAGGCCAGCTACCATTGAGAATTCCTTCTGCTTCTTTATATTCTTCTCCTATTTTGATAGCCCAATTAAAGATACGCTGTTGTAGATTACTCCCTTTTTTAATATTATCTAAAATTCCTTTATGTAAACTTTCCCAAATACGGGGGACGCTACACATAACAGTAGGTTTTTCTGTTTTAAGGTCTGGTAGAAGGACCTGTTTAAAAGGTTTACTATAGGCAGTTGAGGCACCTACGCATAGAGCACAATATTCTACTATCCGTTCATAGACATGCCAGGAAGGAAGAACTGATAAAAAATTATCATCTTTATTTATGGTAATGGCTATGGGAGCGTTTATGGCATTATGCATAAAATTAGAATTAGTAAGCATAACCCCTTTAGGGTCAGAAGTAGTTCCCGAGGTATAGATTATAGTTGCCAGGTCATCGGGCTGGCCACTTTTGGCTATCTCCAAAAAGGAAATATCTCCCTGGGCCAATAAATCTTCGCCAATTTTATTTATTTTTTCAAAGGAATAAATTTTATGAGAATGAGTTTTATTGTATTGTCCGTCTATTACTACTGCTCTATTTATAAGACTGTTTTTAACGGAATCGGTTGTATCTTTAGAGCGAATCTCTTTTAGGAGATTTTCTATATTTTCTTCCAGGTATTTTTCTAAGAAATTTTTAGCTTCAGACGATAAGAAGATATGTTTATTTTTATTTTTTATTAATAATTCTATTTCAGATTTAAATTTTTTGCTTATTTCTTCGTGTTCTTCAAAATTAATGGAAATAGTCCATTCCGGGGTATCTTCTTTTTCAGAGAATACCTTAACTTTGTCATAGAGGATGATATTTTTTATTTTAGGAAGATCTTTAGCGATTTTATAAAAATTAGAAAATTGCGTTTCTCCTTCCAGTATAGTAACTTTGGCCTCCGAATGGTTGAGTTTAAAGTAGATATCCTGAGATGAACTATTCCCGCTGCAAGGGACATCTGCTGCTCTTAAGCCAATAATTGCCATATCGGTAACTATCCATTCAAAGCGATTGTCACTTACCAGACCCACATGGTCAAATTTTTCTATTCCGATGCTAAGTAATCCTGTACCAAAAATTTCTACCTTTTTATAAAATTCTTGATAAGTAATTGGCGCAAATTTTCCATCTTTTTTTACTTTGAAAGCAGTTCTATCACCATAAAGATTTACACTGTTTCTTAGCATTTCATTTAGTGTTTGTAATTTCATAAAAATATCCCCCTCATAATTTTTACTAAATAACCATTAGTTAATATTAATAGTAGTTATTAACACCAAGTATATATATAAATTTTAAAAAAGTCAAATTATTAAATTAGTCGTTAGTGAATAGTGAATAATATTTAGTAGCCAAGCGAAAAACGAAAAGCGCAAAACTTAAAGCCATAGCTCAAAATTTAAAATTTAAATATACTGTTTTATCTATTGAGTTTCATCTTTCTTATCTCGTATCTATATAGCAAAAATGAAAAGATAAAGAAGTAAAAACTAAAACTTTAAATTTAGTACTGAGAGAAAAAGTTTTGAGTTTTGAATTATGGTTTTTCGCTTTTCGCTTTAAGTTTTTAGCTGTATAATGGTAACTAAAAACTTGTATTTAGATCTAACAACTAATTAGGGATTACGGAAAAAGGAAATTCTTATACAATTAAATTATAGCATCGAGTATCAAGCTAAGAAAAAGAGAAAGAAAAGACAGAGAAAAGTAACCTTATTTTGTCGAAATAAAAAATTATTTTTAAAAAAATTAATTAAAAAGAAGGATTTTTTAAAATAATGTAGAATAAAAATATAAAGCAGTTAATTAAAAAGATAGAATATTTTTTATTTTTATAAATTCTTTTCTATATTTAAAAAATTATGATATAATTATATAATAATATTTAGCAAAAAAATAAATTCACTTTTATTCTTTTAGGGAGATAGAGTGCGTGCGGATAATATCTATTGCTAATCAAAAGGGCGGAGTAGCAAAGACTACCACTACCATAAATTTAGGAGCAAGCTTAGCATCATTAGGGAGAAAAGTGCTATTAATTGATTTAGATCCTCAAGCCCATACTACTTTGGGATTAAGTTTTGAACCGGATAGTTTGTCTAAAACTGTATTAAATATTTTAGAACCTCATCGCTCTAAGAATAAATTGAAGTTAGAAGAAATAATAATGAAGTTAAAAATAAATAGCGAAAATAATTTATTTTTAGCTCCTTCTAATATTGACTTTGCCAGTGCAGAGTATAGACTTATTGACCAAATAGGTAGAGAAGATTTTTTAGGTGCGAGTATTAGAGAGTGCAAAGTCCCTTTTGATTATATTTTTATTGATTGCCCCCCTTCTTTAGGGATCCTGACCGTAAATGCTTTAAAGGCTTGTGATGAAGTCATTATCCCCATGCAGCCACATTATTTTGCTCTTAGGGGGATAGAAGAATTTATAGAGACAACCGAAATCGTACGTAAGAATTTAAACCATTCTTTAAAAATAAATATTTTAATTACCATTGCCGATACAAGAAGTAATTTATCTAAGGAAGTTATAGCTGAAACAAAACAATATTTTAGTGATAAGTTATTTAAAACGATAATAAGAAAAAATATAACTTTAGTAGAGGCCAGCAGCCAGGGTGTACCGGCTCTACATTATAGCCCCAATTCTCACGGGGCTGTTGATTATTATAAATTAGCTCAAGAGGTGATATCTTTTGAAAAAGAAGAGATTAGCGCGGGGATTCAGTAAAATTATAGATTACAAAGAAGAACTAATTAGGGACACATCAGGGGGGATTAATGAAAGGGTTGAAATTCAGAATAAGGAAGAAGATGAATTTTTAGGTAGACCTATAAACCCTCCCCAAAAAGACGTAGATAAATTTGTAAATATTAAAGTAGTTGGTATTGGAGGAGGGGGGAATAATGCTATTCGGGAAATGAATCTACAAGGGATGAGTAATCTTGATCTAATTGCTATAAATACGGATTTACAAGCCCTATCCTTATCTCAAGCTGGACAAAAGATTCAAATTGGTAAATCTCTAACCAATGGTTTAGGAACCGGTGGTAATCCCGAATTGGGCAAGAAAGCAGCCGAAGAAGATAAAGATAAAATTTCTAAGGCCATGGAAAATGCAGATATAATTTTTATTACATCCGGTATGGGTGGAGGAACAGGAAGTGGAGTTTCTTCAGTCGTGGCAAAGATAGCAAAACAGCATGGTATTCTAACTATAGGCGTAGTAACTAAACCATTTGCTTTCGAAGGTAAAAAGAGAAAATTACAAGCAGAGGCCGGGATAGAAGAATTAAAAAATGAAGTAGATGCTTTAATTACAATTTCTAATGACCGTTTGTTAAGAATTATTTCTAAAGATACTTCCATGAAAAACGCCTTTGAAATGACTGATAAAGTATTATGTCAATCTGTTCAGGCCATTGCTGATTTAATTACTATTCCTGGATTAATAAATTTAGATTTAGCCGATGTGAGAACCGTAGCAAAAGATGCTGGTCTATCTTTAGTAGGTATTGGAACAGGCAAAGGGAAAAAGAAAGCAAATGCTGCAGCAAAAATGGCCATTTCCAGTCCCTTATTAGAGGTATCCATAA
This sequence comes from uncultured Atribacterota bacterium, assembly GCA_964632105.1. Taxonomy (GTDB): domain Bacteria; phylum Atribacterota; class Phoenicimicrobiia; order Phoenicimicrobiales; family Phoenicimicrobiaceae; genus Sediminicultor. Next base: position 375 of record CAZWFH010000110.1, on the reverse strand, counting down.
AAGGAGCAAAATCATTATTGATTAATGTCACCGGCGGTTTAGATATGAGCTTGTTTGAAGTAAACGAAATAGTTGATATTATATCTAAAGCAGTTGGGCAAGATACAAATATTGTTTTTGGCGCAATTATTAATGAGGAAATGCAGGACGAAATAAGAGTATCTGTCATTGCTACAAAGTGCGAAGAAAATATTGAAGAAGAAGAAGAAGAAAAGGAAGAAGTAAATAAAAAAGAATTATTTAAAGAAAATTATGCAGAAAAAGATAATCTAAAGATAGAAGATGAATTTAAAATTAAAGATCGATTAATAGATGATAAAGACTTAGAAATCCCTGCTTTTTTAAGAAAAAAAATGAAAGGTAATATACCGAAAC
>CAZWFH010000109.1:0-5305 GCA_964632105.1 uncultured Atribacterota bacterium | reverse complement strand
AAAGATGAAATAATAACGAAAGTAAATATAGAAATTAGAAAATTGATTAGTTTAGCAGGATCTCCTCATCTTTAATATTTAGCATTAAACCTCTGCCGGGGATTGCTTTAATAATATTTTTAATCATTTTTGTATCAGCTTCTTTTTTATATATTATTTTTAGGATATCTTTTCTGATTTTGCAGATATGATAATTTATCCGAGTATAAATTGCATCCTTTTCATCCTGCCACAACTCCTTTAAATTTCTTCATAACTTACTACCAGTCCTCTATGTTGAGCCAATAAGTATAACAAAGAGAAACCCATAGCAGTAAGTTTAACTTCTTTACCTTGAAAGATAATCATATCGGGGCGGTGGCGATCGATTTGTAAGAGAGGTTGCAAGTTGCAAGATGTAAGATTATTTAGTTAGCTCGTTAGCGGTTAAAAATGCGGGATGCGACAAGCATTCACAAGCATTTACAGTTGACTTTTAGATTTTGATGAGCTATTCTGATAAGGGAGAAAATAGATAAAGAAGGAGACAACGAGGAGATTAAGATTTCGGAATAAAGTTTTTTGTAAGGGAGGGTAAAAGTATGAGTAATTCCAAAACAACTGTGGATGATCATAAATCAAAGGTTTTACCTGTAGGGATATCTTTCAACCAGATAGTTTCCGCCCTTATGCGTTTGGGGGAAAGGAAAAGAGAAAGTTTCTTAGAAAATCTTTTAGCTGCTACTAGTCCTGAATATCTGAAAAGCATTGAGGAAGCTCGTCGTGACTATAAAGAAGGAAGAGTTTATACTCACGAGGAAGTGTTTAAAGATATAAAGTGAAGTTCAAATTAGTTTATACTAGAAGAGCAGTTAAGGACATTGGGAATTTAGATAAACAAGTTTACAAACGCATTAAAGAATCATTAGAAAGATATTCCCAGAATCCCTTTACCCATGCTGATTTTTTAACATACTTAAGGATAGGAAATTATCGTTTTTGCATTGGAAATTATAGGGTGATATTTGATATCAAAGAAGATCAGATTATAATTCTTCGAGTAGGTCATCGTGGACGAATATATCGGAATATTTAAAGATCTTAAAATGGGGGTCTGTGCTGTTTCATACCTTTGTAATAGTAGCAAGTTTGAGAAAAGAAAAAAGGGGACTGGCTACTTTTTGTAACAAAAAAGTTACCTGTCCCCTTTTTTGCTTTAACGGGGTGAACCCAACTTTGCCTTCATTCCAGAGAGTTCTTTCTGCACTTCTGAGAAGCGTAGGGAATAATACTCCCGGTTCTGCTGATTTAAGTTAGTGATAGTATTGTGTATCTCTTTAGTATTTTCTAATATTTGACGATAACCATCTTTCTGGGCAATTACTATCTCCTGCATAAATCTGTCGATGCGAAAGATTAAGAGTATGGACAGGGCGATAGGAAAGCCCTGATTTGCAAGCAAATCTGCTAATATTTCAACATTCATTTGATTTTCTCCTTCGTCGAAAATGGTTGCGAGTTACGCGATGCAAGTGAATTTAGTTAGCCGGTTTGTCGGTTAGCCAGTTTATAGATGTAATAAGTTTTTAAACAAATAATTGACTTGTGTATTATTTAGTGTATAATTAATACAGGAGGTGATGTGCTTGAAAAGGTTAAATATTACATTGCCAGAGGAAATTGCCCAAGAGATAAAAGATATTCCTAACAAAAGCGGCTTCATTGCCGTAGCTGTAAAAGAAAAACTTGATAGGATAAATAAAGAAAAATTGGATAAACTTTTAATAGAAGGATATAAGGCAACCAGAAAAGAAGATAAAGAGATTAACCAGGAGTGGGAAAAGATTACTCTGGAGGGATGGAGATAATATGGACTTTCCTAAAAAAGGTGAGATTTGGTTTGTATCCTTAGAGCCGGTAGTGGGACATGAAATAGGAAAAACAAGACCGGCTTTGGTAATATCTAATGATAGAAATAATTTGTTTGCCGAGACGGTAACTGTACTTCCTATTACCTCAAAAACAGAAAAAATCTATCCATTTGAGGTTTTTCTTCCTGGCGAAGAAACTCATCTACCTAAAGATTCTAAAGTAAAATGTAATCAAATTCGAACTATAGACAAGAAAAGACTTGTCAATTTTGTAAGTGCTTTGCTCTCTGAAAAATTAGAAAAGGTAGAGAAGGCACTTTTGATTCATCTTGATATTGACTAAGCATGGAGAAGTGCGAAAAATAAAAGGGATTAAAGGAAAACTGATAAGAAGGGGAGAAAAGGGGACAGGTAGCTTTTTAAATCAAAAAAGTAGCCAGTCCCCTTTTTTGCTTTAACGGGGTGAACCCTGTGTAAATAAGAGAATTTAACAGGGCGGGATAGCTCTACTTTTATTCCCGAGAGTTCTTTCTGAACTTCTGAGAAGCGCAGAGAATAATACTCCCGGTTCTGCTGATTCAGGGTAGTGATAGTATTGTGTATCTCTTTAGTATTTTCTAATATTTGACGATAACCATCTTTTTGGGCAAGTACTATCTCCTGCATAAATCTGTCGATGCGAAAGATTAAGAGTATTGACAGGGCGATAGGGAAGCCCTGGTTGGCGATGAGGTCAGTTAAATTATGAATATCCATTTGATTTTTCTTCTTCGTCGGAAATAGTTGCAAGTTGCGAGTTACAAGTTGCAAGTGGTAGGGGGCGGATTTATCCTCCCCGAAACAGACGGGTTCGATGAATCGAACCCCTACATTTACTGACGACCAATTTACCCCTCTACTTATATAGAAAAGAAAAAAAGGTGATTTCGCAGCACCCTAACCAAAAATATTTAGTATTTTTTTAATTTGGTAATTCCCTTTCCTCGAAGACGAGTAATTATTTGTCGGCTAATTCCATAAAATTTCGATATCTCTTCATCGGTATATCCTGCCAAATAATAAAGACTGATAATTTTTCTTTCTCTTTTAGTTAAACGCTCGTAAGCTTTTTCCAGGTCTATATTGATTAAGATATTTTCTAAGGTATTCATATATTTCCTCCTTCGTCGAAAATAAGTTTTTCGTTATTCTTTTTTAGTTTTTAGACGAGATTGCCACGTTCCCTGCGGTCGCTCGCAATGACATTTATAATTACATCATAAATATTTTTTTTTGTATCGAGTTTTCTCCTTGTTTTCTACCGAATTTTAACTGAATTTCTACCGATGAAGCCGATAAATTACTAAAAAAATAAAATACTTATACTTTGTAAAATAAAATATGTGAATATATTGATATATTTTGTAATTTATGTTATTTTTTAAATAGAAAAATAAGAATAAAGTTTAAAAATGAGATAGGCGAAAGAATTTAAAAAATTGAAAAATAATATATAATAAATAAAAAAGGTGATAGATAACTGAGAAAAGGTGAATATATTATGAGAACTACAAAAGAAAATCTGAGGGCATTAATCGATAAGATTTCTGAGAATGAGGCAAAAGAAGTATTAGATTTTGTAGGTTATTTAAATATGAAAAGAAGAAGAGAAAAGTTTAAAGATTTAGAATTAGCCAGTGAAACAAGCTTAGGATTTTGGAATAATGATATAGATGATAAGGTATGGAATTTGGAAGGGTCAAAGATGAAATAATAACGAAAGTAAATATAGAAATTAGAAAATTGATTAGTTTAGTAGGATCTCCTCATCTTTAATATTTAGCATCAAACCTCTGCCAGGGATTGTTTTAAAAATATTTTTCATCTTTTTTACGTTATCTTCTTTTTTATCTAATATTTTTAAGATATCTTTTCTGATTTTACAAATATGATAATTTATCCGAGTATAAATTGCATCTGCATCTTTTTCATCTTTCCATAATTCCTTTAAAATTTCCTCGTAACTTATTACTTTTCCTTTGTGTTGAGCCAGAAGATAGAGTAGGGAAAATTCTCTTGCTGTAACTTTAACTTCTTTTCCCTCGAAGATGATTCTATCAGGGCGGTGGATATCAATTTCTAAGATAGTTTTTGGTTTTTCGTTTTTAGTTTTTAGAACAGAATCCAGGTTTTCAGTTTTCGGTGGCAAGTTGCCAGGGGCAAGTTGCGAGTTAAGATGAAAGATAGAAGATGCGGGTTTTAAGTGTAAGTTGGCGTATAGTAATAGCGGATAGTTATAGTGTGAGGAACAAATGCGGGAAAAATACAAGAGAAGACACAGCACGCCGTGTCTCTACAAAATCTTCTTTACCCTTATAAATATGTTTGTAATTTAGCGAGAAGTTATTTATATTTTAGATTTGTGATATAATATTTTAGAAAGCAATATAATTGAGGAATGTATAAATGAATATTGAATTTTAAGAGTTAGATTTTATCTAAGAAGGTGGAAAAATGATATTGGAAATTATTGTAGAAAAGGACGAATCTGGTTATTATGTGGGGGAAGTGCCTGCTTTGCCCGGATGTTTTAGTCAAGGTAAAACTATTGAAGAGTTAAAAAGAAATATTGCGGAGGCTATTGAAGGTTGGTTAGAGGTGATGAACGATAAAGCAAAAAAAGGTAATGCTCAGGTATTTGAGGTTACTGTATGACTCCTTCAATTAAGCTTTGTTCAGGGGCTGAAGTTGTTAAAAAGTTTAGGAGAGCAGGATGGAGAGTAAATCGGCAGAAAGGCTCCCATATGATGATGGTTAAAGCTGATTATCAATATACTCTATCAATTCCTTTGCAAAGAGAACTTGGTATAGGTATTCTAAAGAAGTTAATTAAACAGGCTGGTTTGAGTGTAGATAAATTTAATAGATTATAAAAGAGAAGGGGGACTTTAAAATACAAGTTACAAGTTACAAGATTCGGGTTGCAAGATAACAGAAAAAGGGGACAGAATACTTTTATTGTTAAAAATTAAGAGTATCTTGTCCCCTTTTTTGCTATTCAATTTTCCCCCGCATAAATAGAAATAATTTATTGGTTTTGTAATTTATTTTTAGAAAAAAAGAGGGTTTTTGAATAGTTTTGTAGAATATAAAATAAAAAATAAATAATTGTAAATCAAGAAGTTAAGAGATATTATTAGTAAAGTAAAGTTAAAGTGAGGAATCAATATTATGAGAGACGAGATTGCCGCACTCCGATAAATCGGAGCTCGCAATGACAATTTGGGATTGCCGCGCCCGGATAAAAAAGGGTTTGTAATTATCTTTAAGTATGGAAGGGAATTTATGAAGAAATTTTTTAGAAGTTTTTCCTGGATTATTTTAGATATAGTTTTTATAAATATTTCTCTAATTCTTTCTTTGATATTAAGATTTGGGGAAGGTTGGGGAACTTATTTCTATGTTTATCGGGAATT
>CAZWFH010000108.1:0-5335 GCA_964632105.1 uncultured Atribacterota bacterium | reverse complement strand
TAAAATACAGTGTCAAAAGGAGAGTTTGCGGGTTGACTTTTAACACAGTATCTATATTTTAACACAGTTAAACCTGGAAGGATAAATTAGATTTCTTTTTTAAATTTAATATCAAATCATCACTGTGATGTTTATTTAGCCACATAAAACACCAGACTCCTGTCTGGTGATGTAGTGGCTATCCAGACGAGATGGCATTTGGTATAATGAAGCATGAGATTTCGAAAAAGTGCACATGCTATCTACAAAACGGAATACCACCTCGTCTGGATACCGAGATATCGGAGAAAAATCTTTGCAAAAGGAGTAAAGGAATATACGGAGAAAATACTCTTGCATATCCCAGAATTTTATCCCGATATCGAGGTAGTAAAGCTTAATGTACAAGAGGATCATGTTTACATGGTAGTCGTGATACCTCCCAGAATTGCAGTTGCCGATGCAATTCAGTATATCAAAACACAGTCGGCAAAAAAGCTCAAGGCGAAATTTCCTTTTATGCAAAAAACCTATACAAGGAAAGGTGGCATCTGGTCTAGAGGATACTGTGTATCGTGTATAGGCTTGAATGAAAAGGAAATTCTCGCCTACGTTGAGCATCAAGAAAAAGAAGACAAAGGGCAACTGCAATTAACATTGCCATAGGTTTAAGAAGCCCCCAGCTCCTGCTGGGGGAGTTTCACTCTGCCTTTTAGGAATTTCTTCTATCTTTAAATAAAATACTGACGCATCCTATTTTTTCTATGGTTTTAGTTTTATAGGTTACCTTTCCATTTTACGAAGTCTTCCTTTAGGACGTTTATCCATAATAATAACCCAAAGCCTCAACCAACTGATTAAGAAACTCCTCAGACTCTATTAAATCCTATAGGTTTTCCGCTAAAAGCTATCGAATTATTGAGCTATTACAACCTTCACCTGTCACGATATAAATAATGAATATCAAGAAGGTTTTAATGTAAAAAATTGAGAGAAGCTTAACGTATGCTTTCATAATCTACTTGTGATTCTATTTTAGAGAATACTATTTGCCATAATTGGTTCTTGTGTGCCCTGAAGGATCCTGCGCAGATTAAGAGATAGTAGTTCCACATTCTACGGAACCGTTCATCATAATAAATTTTGATTTTATCCCAGTTTTTGTTAAACTTCTTGTGCCAGGCCATTAAGGTTTTATCATAATATGTTCCAAAGCTGTGCCAATCTTCAAGCTTAAATATACCTTCGTATGCTTTGGTGATTTGTTTTGCCGAAGGAAGCATTCCATTTGGAAATATATATTTATCAATCCAGGGATCCAGGCATGTCACTGATTTGTTTCCTCCAATAGTATGTAATAAGAACAGACTGGTATTTTTCAAACAGCGGTCAATAACTTTGATAAATTTCCGGTAATTTTTATAACCCACATGTTCAAACATGCCAACAGAAACAACACAATCAAACTTTTCTTTAAGATCTCTGTAATCCTGTAATCGTATTTCAACATCAAGACCTTTGCAGAGTTCTCTTGCAAACCGTACTTGTTCTTTGGAGACTGTAATGCCTACTACCTTAACTTGATATTTCTCTGCCGCAAATTTGGCAAGACTTCCCCAACCACAACCAATATCCAAAACTGTCATGCCTGGCTTTAACTTTAGCTTTTTACAAATCAGGTCTAACTTAGCTTCTTGTGCTTCATCCAGGGTTTTTGCATTCTTCCAATAACCGCAGCTATAATTTAATCTTTTGTCAAGCATATTTTTATAGAGATCATTGCCTATATCATAATGCCGCTCCCCAATCACGTATGCTTTTGATCTTCTTTGCTGATTTATTATTCTGGCTTTGATGGCATTCCATGCAAGGTACCTTATAGCCCTGATTTTTATATTCAATCTTGCTCTCAGAAGCCTATCAACGAGCTGGTCAAGTGCCTGGCATTCCCACCATCCATCCATATATGCTTCTCCTGAAGCGATGGACCCGCCTACCAAAACCCTCAAATATAAACCTTGATTATTCACCTGAATATCCCAGGGTCTTTTTCCATTAATCTTAACATCTGCATGATCAAGAAAATCTTGCACTATTTGTTTCATACTTTTTATTGCCATTTTGTAATTACTCCACGAAGGAATATAGGGGTCAAGTTTCAACATTTTATATTTCTAATTCCGAAAATCAAACTATTATTTTCTATTCTTTTCTAAAATGTTTTAAAAAAATAAAAAAGACAAAGCAAAAAATAATTATATTAATTCCTTGCTCTGTCTTTTTACCTGAGAGATTCTTCCTACGTATTTAGGAAATAGCTCTTTAAGTAAACTCTGTAAGGACCTTCCTAAAGATTAGGAGTTGCCCCTTCGGTGCTTTTTTGTATAAAACTCTCCAGAGTTCTGTCCGGTAACGGTCCTTTTGCCTGAAAGTTTGGATACATTTAGTATCTTACCTCTTCGGCTCCTTTTCTTATTTAAATAAAAGAATAGGTCTCTCCTGTTACCTTCATACAGGTTACGATATTAAATTTATTCAAAATTATAGAAATATAAAAATATTATTTAAGTGAAATATTTTACGTATTATATATTAAATATACGACATAAGTTTAGAAAATCCTTCTTTTTTTAGGAAAATAATTATTAAAAGGGGGACACACTTTACTTTTTGTCATGCATAAATGCGGGAATACAAAAGAAGAATGTCCCCCTGATTCTACCTTGCTCGTTGAAATATAAACTTATTATATGTATAATCAAAAAGTGTGTTTTGTTTACAGCTTGTTAGATTTACTAAATTACCCACTCATTTAACTCATTACTATCTCATGCAAGGAGGTGATTTTATCGTTCTATTTTTACATTTCATCTTAGATTTGCAATAGAGGTTATTCTACTATTTGTCCTAGTTTTTAGTTATAAAAAGATAAAAAGAAAGGAAATATATTAATGTCTAAATTAATGAAAATTGGAAAATTAAAGAATTATGGTATCCCCTCTTATATTGTAAACATCTGGGAAAAACATTACTCTCCTTATTTATTACCACTGCAGGAAGATGCGGTAAGAAAATATGGGGTGCTGGATTATGTAGGGAATGACAGAGATAAAAATCTTTTGGTTATCGCCCCAACCTCCTCAGGAAAAACCTTCATCGGAGAAATGGCTGCAATAGCACAGGTCATTCACCTTCAAAAAATCATCTATTTAGTTCCTATAAGAGCACTGGATGATAAGAATATTAAGTTAAGAAAACATGAAGAAAAAGCAGTGAAGATGATGATGAAAGCCAATGTGGGCAGAATTAATAAACAGCCTTATCAATACTCTTAATCTTTCGTATCGACAGATTTATGCAAGAGATAGTGATTGCCCAGAAAGAGGGATACTGGCAGGTCCTGGAAAATACCAAAGAGATACACAATACTATCACCAACTTAAACCAACAGAACCGAGAATACTATTCCCTTCGTTTCTCAGAAGTGCAGAAAGAACTCTCCGGGATGAAGGTGGAGTTGGGAAGAATTGAATAGAGATAAAAATACAATAAAAAAGGGCAAGCTATAGAGAAAGTTATCTTCCTTAGCCTGCCCTTTTTATGTTCTCAAACCATATTTAAAAAATGGGATGTGCACCTATTTATTATTATGTGTCAAAGAACGATCCCCTGTCATATTGCAAGAAATTTATCTGGGTATGTCAAACGAAACGTCCCCTTGACTTATTCCCATCTTCCCGATCTTTGCTTGCCTGGTTTTAATTCCCTGATAGAATTACGGAAAGAATACAACCTGTGAGGATGAGAGTTAATGTGGTTATTAGTAAATTTAAATAAAGATATTTTTTCATGAAGATTTACTTTTTTTATTTTTACAACATAAGATTGAAGTCTTAATTTAAATAACTTCAATAAATTCAAGAAACATCGCCTCCTTTTATTGCTTAAGGTGGGCTGATGCTAATAGAATAAAAAAACTGCCCACCTTTTTTATCTTTTTAAAATAAAAAAAATCGGCAGTTTGGCGGTCATGTCACTAAAAGTGATTTAGACCCAAAGCTTTGCGGCCTATCCTTTCGGATAGTGTACCTTTCTCAACTTTTCATGGAATATTACTTTAGTGCTTCACCTTCTTTTTGAAAAAGTTTTATTAACATTTTAGAGAACAGAATATACATTCACTTTTATATATATACTATACTACATAAATTTTAAGAATCCTTCTTTTTGGAGAAAATATTTTAAAATAAATTAATGTTGATAGATAATACATTATAAAATAAGCTTTTTACGGGCTTGATTCATCAAGCCCCTACATTGGAAAAAAAAATAAAAGATAAGAAAAAAAGATGGATTCCCGCGAAAACGGGAATGACAGAAAGGGAAGCGGGAATGGCAGAAAAGAAAAGACGGTTTCAATGAATTGAACCCCTACTCCACCCCCACCTTAATCCTCCCCCTCAAGGGGGAGGAAGTATGTTGTCTTAGTCCTTTCGCCTCAAGGGTGAGGAAACTACGAGGATGTGTTACGACTACATATTTTTGATATTGCTTTATTTTCGTTATCCTCATCTAAATCTATCCATTGGACATTTTCTATTTTGTTTTTAAACCAGGTCATCTGTCTTTTGGTGTAATGCCGAGTCTCTATCTTTATTAAATTAATTGCCTCTTCTTTATTGTAAATACCGTTAAGATGCTTGTTTATCTGTTTATAGCCCAAGCCCTGCATTGAATTTAAATCTGCTTTATAACCCATCTCTCTTAAGGTTTTAACTTCTTCTATAAATCCATCTTTAATCATCTTATCAACTCTTAAATTAATCCTTTGATATAAATTCTCTCTACCTCTTTTGAGCCCTATAATATGATATTTAAATTTTGGATTTTCATTAAAAGCTTTTTTTTGCAAGTAAGAGATAGTTTTTCCGGTAGATTTAAAAACTTCTAAAGCCCTGACTATTCTTCTTAAATCATTAGGTTTAATTTTTGAAGCAGAAACTGGATCTATTTTAGATAATTTATCATATAAATATTTTTTACCGTGTATCTTTGCCTCTTCTTCTAAGATTTCTCTATACTTAATATTCTTGGCAGGTCCGGTAAAAAGCGGATTAACTATTGAGGAAATGTATAGTCCGGAACCACCTGCTAATATCGGAATCTTTACTCTTTTAAAAACGTCTAATATTATATTAGTAGCTAACTTACTGTATTGTATTACGTCAAAATTCTCTGATGGTTCAACAATATCTATCATATGATGTTTTATGGTATTTAATATGTTTTTATTGGGTTTAGCAGTCCCAATATCCATATATTTATATATTTGCATAGAATCAGCAGAGACTATTTC
>CAZWFH010000107.1:0-5342 GCA_964632105.1 uncultured Atribacterota bacterium | reverse complement strand
TCTATTTTATTGGAAGGTCTTTCTCCCACCTCTTGAAAGTTTATATCACTATTTTCGTTAAACCCGATTCCTTGAATAGATATGAGATTAAATTTTTTTAGAGAACTGCTTAATCTCTCTAAAGTTCTACCTTTAATACCATTTATAATAATCGGTGAAAGTACGGGGTAAAAGATAATTTCCTCGCGGCCTGCTAATTCTGGAAAATTATTATTTTTCACAAAATTTTTCACTTTTATCTTGTTTGCTTTTTCCCCTGTAAAACATAAAGAATTATTGATCTTATATTCTTGCGATGTAGTGTAACTTTTATTATAGGGGAGATTGAATATTTCTAACATCTCCTGAATGGGGGTTACAAGGCAGAGATTATGTTCGCTCATTTCCCAGGCATAAGATACAGCTCCAATAAGTCTGTCGTCTATATAGACCGGGCTGCCACTTGTTCCTGCTGAGATACCGCCGCCCTCTTCAATCTTATCTCCGCTTAAATTGGCTAAAATAAAATGATTTATACTGCCTTCACCTTTAACTATGTCTATGATATCTACTTGAAAAGTTTCTATCTGTGTTCCGTGAAAAACGGTTTTTCCTATCCCTTTCATCCCCGGCTTTATCTCTGAAACTGGCATAAAAACAGTCTGGCTAAAGGCTAAATTTATCCCCGTACTAAATAAAATTAATAAAATAAATATAATTGTTATACAAATATTTTTATTTAATTTTATCTTCATCTTTACCTCACTCTTAACCATTGATCAATTGTGCAGACTAATAGACAGGCGAGACGCCTGTCCTACGGTTTTTACATCTATTATAAATGGTGTATGCAATACGCCCCTACTTTTTTTCAAACTTAAAACTTGTAACCTGTTAAATATCACTTATTGCTTATTATTATTTTCACGCGATACGAGATACGATTTCATTCTGACTTTTTTTTTCTTCTTTACTATTCACTATTCACTAACGACTAGTTACTTGTACGAACTAACTAATCCACTCCTAAGCACATGGATATTGTCTAAAACTGTCCCCGCACCTAAAGCTACACATGAAATTGGATTTTCAGCTAAATAAACTGGTATTCCGGTCACTTCAGTTAACAGATTATCGAAATTTCTCAACAATGCCCCTCCACCGGTGAGAACGATTCCTTTATCGGCAATATCAGCAGCCAGTTCAGGAGGAATTTTCTCCATAACTGTTTTAACTCCCTCTATTATCGTCTTCAATGAAGAAGAAATGGCTTTTAACACTTCATTAGAACCAATTGAAATACTCTTAGGCAATCCGGATACTAAATCTCTCCCTCTTATGTCGGTAAACAATTCTTCTTCTAATTCCATTGCAGTACCGATTTCAATCTTTAAGGTTTCAGCAGTTTTTTCACCAATCATCAACCTGTATTTTTCTTTAATATATCTAATAATATTTTCATCAAAATCATTACCCGCTACTCTTAATGATTCGCTTACCACGATTCCGCCTAAAGAGATAACGGCGATATCTGCGGTTCCTCCCCCCACGTCAACAATCATATTGCCATAAGGTTCACTAATATCTAAGCCGGCCCCAATAGCTGCCGCCATTGGTTCTTCAATTAAATAAGCTTTCCTTGCTCCAGCCTGCATAGCTGCTTCTATCGCTGCTCTTTTTTCTACTTCTGTTCCTCCCGACGGGACACAAATTACTACCTGAGGACGGAACACCTTACTATTACCACAAACTTTTCTGATAAAATAACTCAACATCTTCTCTGTTATCTCATAATCGGCGATAACTCCGCTCTTCATAGGCTGAATAGCAATTATGTTCCCTGGTGTCTTCCCTAACATTTGTTTGGCTTCTTCTCCCACAGCTAAAACTTTTCCGCTATCTCTTAAAATAGAGACTACCGAAGGTTCCTGAAGGACAATTCCTTTCCCCTTCTGATAGATTAAGACACTTACGGTACCCAAATCTATACCCAGACTTCTGTCCATTCCTAGCATGTTTATTTTCTCCTCCTCTATTTAGTCATTAGTGAATAGTCGTTAGTCGTTAGTTAAAATCCTTTATAGAACTTATTAGTTATCTAATTTATAGTTGCATAGTTTTTTGCTTTTATTTAATATTAACTAAATACTATTCACTAATGACTAGTTTAATTGTTCAATTGGTGAATCGGTGAATTGAATAATCTTGTATCTTGTATTAATACTAACGACTAAATCACTCTTTCACTCTCTTAATATCTGCTCCTAAGGAAGTTAGTTTTTCCTCTAACTTCACATATCCTCTATCTAAATGATATATTCTGCTTAGCTCAGTGGTTCCTTCTGCTACCAAACCTGCTAATACCAAAGCTGCTCCGCCTCTTAAATCTGAAGCCATTACTGGGGCAGCACTTAACTTTTTTACTCCTTTAATAATAGCACTGTGCCCTTCTACTTTAATATCTGCTCCCATCCTTATCAAATCACCGATGTGAGCGAATCTTTTCTCAAACACAGTCTCGGTAATAACACTGGTACCTCTTGCTACACAGGATAAAGCCATAAATTGGGGTTGCATATCGGTGGGAAATCCAGGAAAAGGTAAAGTTTTAATATCCACTGCTTTAACTCTGTCTGGCCCTATTACTTTAATCAAATTCTTTTCTAGCTCAATTCGCACTCCTGCCTCTTCTAACTTCACTATCAATGGTTTTAATAATAATGGATCAGACTTTTCTATTAAAACATCCCCACCCGTGATAGCAGCTGCTATCATATAGGTACCTGCCTCAATGCGGTCAGGAATTATAGTATAATCAATTCCATGTAATTCTTTTACTCCTTTTATTTTGATTAAATCAGTCCCTAATCCTTTAACTTTAGCCCCCATCTTATTTAAGAAATGCCCTAATTCCACTACTTCAGGGTCTTTGGCTGCATTTTCAATTGTAGTTAAACCTTCCGCCAAACAGGCAGCCATCATTATATTTTCAGTTGCTCCCAAACTGGGGAAATCTAAGTATATTTCATCCCCTTTTAATATATTAACTTTCGCTTCAATATAACCTTTTTCCACTTCAACTTGAGCGCCTAAAGCCTCAAATCCTTTTAAATGATAATCAACCGGACGAGCACCAATAGCACAACCCCCAGGTAAAGATATCTTTGCTCTTTTTAAACGAGCCAAAAGCGGCCCCATTACTAAAATAGAACCTCTCATCATTTTAACCAATTCATAAGGTGCCTCAAAATTATTAAAATTATCAGAATCGATATAGAGGTTATTATCTTCTTTCCACTCCACTTTTACCCCTAATTTCCTTATAACATCCGACATAGTTTCAACATCGGTAAGACGAGGGACATTCCTTAAAATACAAACATCTTTAGTTAATAAGGTTGCTGCCATAATAGATAAAGATGAATTTTTTGCCCCATCAATTTTTACCGTACCTTGTAATCTATTTCCTCCGGAAATAATAAGCTTTTCTGGATCCAATTTTCTCCTCCTCTATTTAGTCGTTAGTGAATAGTGAATAGTCGTTAGTTAAAATCCTTTACAAAAACTTTTTAGTTATCATTATATGGTTAAAAGCTTAAAGCGAAAAAACATTTTCTTTGTTCTTTACTATTCACTATTCACTAACGACTAGTGACTATTTTAATATTTTCTTCGAAAGGTTTTCTAATAATCCCCTTTTCAGTAATAATAGCCTCTACATAGCCATGGGGCGTAAGATCAAAAGCTGGATTAAATACTTTTACTCCTGCAGGGGCTATCTGCTTACCCAATATATGAGTAACTTCTTTAGGGTCCCTCTCTTCGATGGTAATTTCCTCCCCTGATTTTAGCGACATATCAATAGTAGATATCGGAGCAGCAACATAAAAAGGAACTTTATTTTCTCGGGCTAAAACAGACAAAGAATAAGTTCCGATTTTATTTACCACATCACCGTTTCGGGCAATACGATCTGCCCCAACTATGATTAAATCTACCTTTTTTCGACACATCAAAAACCCGGCCATATTATCGGTAATCAAAGTAAAAGAAATTTTTTCCTGAGTTAATTCCCAGGCAGTTAATCTTGCTCCCTGTAATACTGGTCTGGTTTCATCAACATATACCTGTAACTTCTTCCCCTCTTTAAAGGCAGTCCGAATCACCCCTAAAGCGGTGCCATAATCTACGGTAGCCAGAGCTCCGGCATTGCAATGAGTAAGAATGCTATCACCATCTTTGATTAGCGAAGACCCATATTTACCCATTGCCTTATTAATTTCTATATCTTCCCGAGCAATATTCTTGGCTTCCTGTAAGATTATATCTTTTAATGTAAATAAATCAACATCTTTTTTTATATTAATTAAATTCATCATTCTCTCTAATGCCCAAAACAGGTTGACTGCAGTAGGCCGAGTAAGGAAGAGGCAGTTTTTAGCCTTTTCCATATCTTGGATAAATTCTCCGTAGGTACCTGCTTTTGAAGAATAAGCAGCAAGGGCTATGCCGAAGGCAGCCGCCACTCCAATGGCCGGTGCGCCCCTTATTTTCATCTTCTTAATAGCTTCTGCTACTTCTTGGTAAGTAGAACAATTAATTATTTCATATTTTAAAGGAAGTTTTCTCTGGTCAATTAGAAATACTTTCCCGTCTTTCCATTCGATTGTTTTCATCTTTCATCCTCTTCTATATAGTCGTTAGTGAATAGTGAATAGTCGTTAGTATATGGTTTTTAGTTCTTAGTTTATAGTTTTTAGACAAGAAAAATCAGTTTCAAGTTGTCAGTATGCAACTAAAAACCATAATTCAAACTTTCCGTAAAATATATATTATTTGGAGTAAGGGTCGGATTTATCCGACCCGAGTTTTGCGGGCTTAATGAATCAAGCCCCCACACTAAATCTTTACACACCCTACGTTTTTGTTGATTTTTTTATGGGAGTATGCAATACGCCCCTATTTTTTTCAAACCTGAAACTTGTAACCCGTAACTTGTCAATAATTACTCATTACTTATCACTATATTTTTCTGTCTTCTCTTTTCTTTACTATTCACTAACGACTAACGACTATTCACTATACACTGTTTTAAATAAAATTAATAATTCCCAAACTAGCTAAAGTAACGATCACTCCGGCTATCATAACCCCTCCCACTATTGTAGGGAAGGCATACCAAAACCTTATACCAAAGATAAATGCAGCAGCTGAACCTGTCCAGGCTCCTGTTACGGGCAGAGGAATAGCTACGAAAAATAATAAAAATAATGCTCCGTATTTTTCAAATTTTTCCTCGGTATTCCGGCGTGTTCGTTTAAAAAGCCATTCAAAAAATACATCAAAATAATGCCATTGGCGTA
>CAZWFH010000106.1:0-5362 GCA_964632105.1 uncultured Atribacterota bacterium | reverse complement strand
TTTTTTTAATGATTGGTACTTTTTTAAAGATTTTACAAAAACATCACTAAATAGAAGTTCCATTAGAAAATCTCTTCATACTTATGCCACTTAATTTTTCCAGATCTTATTTTTAAAATAGTCTCCAACAAACTATCCCTAAAATCTGGATCTGCGAGTATTATTTCAGTCGGATCACCATCTTTAGAACGTTTTAAGTTTAAAATAAATTGAGTTATAATTTCGGATACGGTTGTTCTTTCGCTTTTGGCGTAAATTTTAGCGTATTCTATCAAATCCTTATCCAGGGTAATATTTATTTTACTTTTTCTTATCATTCTCTAATTACCTCCTTTATATGCATATAATATACGCCTTTTATACCTCTATGTCAATACTTTCCTAATTAATAACGCTGAAATAACAAAGAAGTAGTAGAATAATAAATATTTTTTGTTGTAAAATACATTTAATCTCTTTAATAAATACGTTAGTGTAGACTTTAGTGGGATAGCTTGATAAAAAGGAGAATACTACTTTTTTGTATCTTTTCTTCTCTTTCTTAACTCGATACTCGATACTATACACTCGATACTTTCTTTTTTAAACAAGACAAAATAGCCTTTTAATGGTAAAATACTTATGTTAATATTATATATAATTCTTATTCATAAAGGATTGGTAATATATGGATGAAAGAATAAGGTACGCCTTTGAACATACTGAAATATTAAGAAGACCTAAACAGCTAATATCTACTTTTGGTTCTTCGGTAATTCATTATTATGTGCTAACCGAACCGGTATATTCTGAATTTACCAGGGATAATTTAGAAACTGTGGTAAGGGAAGGAAGGGTCAGTTGGTATCAACCAAAATTACTTACTCCTACTTATATGTTTAGGATAGAGGGGTTTAGCAGAGAAGCTAAAAACGCATTTGAAACCTTGGCCAGTCAATATCCTGATTTAGCAGGAATTCTTTATAAATTCAAAGTTAATAAAGAACTTGACGAAATGAATTTCGTTTCTGGTCCTTTGTTAACCGTAGCAGAAAATATCAATAATGAAATAGACAAAAAGAAAGATTCTCTTTGTACTGTTATTAAAGGCGTAGCTGGTCTCTGGGATGTATCCCTTTCTAAGTTTATTTTAGATATGATGGTTAGAAGTGTATATTCGGCTCAGATACCTGATTTTACAAGTAGAGGATTTTTAGGTATAAACCAGGTTGGTCAAACTACTATCACTAAAGATAGGCACGGTGTTCCAGTGGCTGCCCGAAAAGAAATAGAAAAATTATTTAAATTGGTAAAAAAAGGAAAACTTAAACCAATTAAATTAAAAGAAGAGCTGGATAACTGGGGATTATTCGAACATTATCAGGATAGATTCTTTAATCTCTTTAAAAAAAGTTTATAAAATAATTAAAATAAAAGTTCATTAAAAAATGTTATAAAAAAACTTCTAAAGTTAATAAATTAAAACTGTTTCCTTCTTCTTTTCACTGAAATATAGAAAATACATTAATACTGCTGCTACTATACTTAAAAAACATATTACAGGCCAAATATTATTAATTCCATATTTTCTTATATAATTTCCGCTAATTAACGGCCCCAGGGCGAATCCTGCTCCCATTATAACCGGTATAACTGCATTAAATCTCCCGCGATGAGACATCGGAGTATGATTTGCAATATAAACATTTGAGTTGGTAGTGACCAATATTTCCCCCATACTCCAGATTACCGTGGACAACAATAACCAGGGTAAACCAGTTATAAAAAATATCATACCAAATCCTATAGCGTATAATACTCCGGCTAAAGCTACATTAAGCACTGGTCTTATTTTATGGGTAAGGCTTATTATAATTATGGTCAAACAAGATACTACAAGAGCATTAGTGGTCATAATTACCCCAAATATCTTAGGACCCTTATCTCCGAATAACTCAATTACCTGAATGGGAATACTAAAAGTTGTCTGAGCATAAACAAAACTATAAATTAAGGATATCAAGGTAAATAATAAAAGCTTTGGTCTTTTCCATAAAACCTGCCACAAATTACCCCTTTCGGCTTTTTCATAATTATTTTCCAGTTTAAAACTCTCTTCTATCTTTTCTTTTGAGGGAAGAGTCTCTTTAACAAACAAATAGACTAAAGTTAAAGAAGCAAATGTAGTGGCAGCATCTCCTAAAAATATCCACATTAAATAATTATTATATAGAAATCCGGCAATTAATGGCCCCACCGCAAATCCAATATTATTACCTAAATACAAAAGAGAGAAAGCAGCCTTTCGGTTACTCGGATTAGTCAAATCTGTAGTCATAGCCTGCACTGGCAGGTTGAGCCGCTCCCAGAAAAAATGAAGACAAAATCAACAACCGGGGAATTAAAATTGAATTATTTAAAAATGCGCAAGGTATAAGACAAATTGCTGCCAGACCCTGAAATAAAAGAAGGATTTTCTTTCTTCCTAACCAATCAGCTAATCTTCCTCCCACTATTAATCCGGGGACATGAGCTGTAATGGCAAGCATCACGGTAAAACCAGCTTCCTTTTCATTCAGGGATAGTGTTTTAGTCAAATAAATAGTTAAAAAAGGATAGACAAAAGCCCCCATTGAGTTTACCATTCGGGCAAAGAATAATATATAGATGCTTTTGGGTAGCTTAGTATAATGATTTAGCATTTTAGGTAATTCCATATTGTTGCCTTATTCTTTTATCCTCTGTTTTATAGCTTCAAAGACAAAATCTGGTTTTGCTCTTCCTTTGGTATAACGCATAACCTGGCCTACTAAATAGTTTAAAGCTTTTTCTTTCCCTTGGTTAAAATCATCTACCGATTTGGGATTTTCATTGATTACTTTATCTACCACTTTAAACAATTCATTTTCATCGGTAATTTGGGTAATTCCGCTTTCTTTTACAATTTGAGAGGCATCTTTCCCAGTTTTAAACATTTTTTCAAAGATATCTTTAGCCATCTTACCACTAATTACTCCCTTATCTATAAGATTCAACATCCCTACTAAATTTTCTGAAGAAATAGGAGAATACTCTATCTCTTTTTTTTCTTCATTCAAATTACGTAGTAATTCCCCCATAATCCAATTACTTAGAACTTTTCTATTGGAATATGATGAAGCAGCCTTTTCGTAATAATCACCTAATGCTTTACTCGAAGTTAATATCTCGGCATCATATTCGGGAATTTGATAATCTTTAATAAATCTCTTTCTTCTTGCTTCAGGTAATTCAGGGAGGTTTTTCCTGATCTCGTCAATCATTTTTAAATCTACCTTAAGAGGCAGGAGATCCGGTTCAGGGAAATAACGGTAATCATGAGCTTCTTCTTTGCTCCGCATAGAGACAGTAATATTCTTTGATTCATCCCAGTGCCTGGTTTCTTGAATTATTTTTCCTCCCTCATCCAAGAGCTTCTTTTGGCGGTCCACCTCAAATTGCAAAGCTTTCTTAACCGCTTTAAAAGAATTCATGTTCTTTATTTCTACCTTGGTACCTAAAGCACTGGTTTTCGCATCTTTAAGTGAAATATTTGCATCGCAACGCATCGAGCCTTCTTCCATATTTCCATCACATACTCCCAAATGCTGGACTATACTTCTTAATTTTACCAAAAATATTCGAGCTTCTTCGGGAGAACTAAAATCAGGCTCGGTTACAATCTCTGCCAAAGGAATTCCACAGCGGTTATAATCTACCAGAGAGTAAGGTGAGGAAGTAATATCCCCTTCATGAACCAGTTTACCGGCATCTTCCTCTATGTGAACCCGGGTGATTCTAATCTTGCGCTTTTCTTTACTTTCAGGGAGGGAAATCTCCATATATCCATTTATCCCCAAAGGAGTATCATATTGAGAAATCTGATAAGCTTTGGGCAAATCGGGATAAAAATAGTTTTTTCGGTGAAATCTGCTTACCTGATTAATTTTACAATTTAAAGCCACCGCTGTTCTTATAGCAAATTCTAATACTTTTTTATTAAGTACGGGAAGTGAACCGGGCAAACCCAAACACACCGGACAGGTATTGGTATTGGGCTCTTTTCCGATATAATCAGTACTACACTGACAAAACATTTTTGCTTTAGTCATTAATTGGATATGAATTTCTAAACCGATTACTACTTCTTCTTTCATTCTGTTGCCTCCTTATGTTTTGCTGATTTTATCGATGGCTTCTTCTTTTCTACATCATTATTTTGTTCAAAATTAAAGGCTGCTCGTAGTATAGTCCCTTCACCAAAATGCTTACCGATAATTTGTAAACCTATAGGCAGATTACTTTTGCTGTATCCACAATTAATAGAAATTGCAGGTATACCGGCTAAATTAATAGGATTAGTATAAATATCAGAGAGATACATAGTTAAAGAATTTGATACTTTCTCATTCAGTTTAAAAGCAGGGGTAGGAGAAGTAGGGGCAATAAGGATATCGTATTTACTAAATGCTTTATCAAAATCTTCTTTTATTAAAGTACGAACTTTCTGAGCTTTAAGATAATAAGCATCATAATAACCTGAACTCAAGGCATATGTACCCAGCATAATTCTTCTTTTTACTTCACTTCCAAAACCTTCACTTCTGGTCTTCTGATACATAGAGGAAAGATCTTCGTAATCTTCTACTCTATAACCATATTGTACCCCATCATATCGAGCTAAGTTTGAGCTTGCTTCTGCAATAGCAATCAAGTAATAAGTGGGTAGAGAATATTCTGTGTGGGGTAATGATGTTTCTTCAATATTTGCTCCTAATTTTTCAAATATTTTCAAAGTTCTATTCAGGGCACTCTTTACTTCTGGGTCTATTCCTTCAATGAAATACTCCATAGGAACACCAATTTTCAAATCCTTTATTCCTGCCTGGCAATATTTTAAATAATCAGGAACTTCTAAATTTACGGAAGTGGAATCCATATTATCATGTCCACTTATAACTTTCATTATTAGAGCGCAATCGGTCACATCTTTGGTTATAGGCCCTATCTGATCTAAAGACGAGGCATAGGCAATTAAACCATATCTAGAAACTCTTCCATAAGTCGGTTTTAATCCTACTATCCCACAAAAAGAAGCAGGTTGACGGATAGAACCTCCCGTATCTGTACCTAAAGCAACAATAGCTTCATCAGCTGCCACCGCTGCAGCAGAACCACCGCTGGAACCCCCAGGTACTCTTTCTAAATCCCATGGATTATAGGTAGGTCCGAATGCGGAATTTTCAGTAGATGAACCCATAGCAAATTCATCCATATTGGTTTTTCCTATTATTATTGCTCCCGCTTCCCTTAATTTATTAATTACCGTAGCATTATAGGGCGGGATAAAACCTTTTAATATTTT
>CAZWFH010000105.1:0-5469 GCA_964632105.1 uncultured Atribacterota bacterium | reverse complement strand
TTATAGATAATTTTTCACCATAAAAAACCTTATAATTTAACTCTCTATAAGCAGAGTCGATTAATTTGTTTCTAAGTTTTTTTGAAATATCTTCTTTTAAATAGTTTTCGTTTCCGTAAAACAGATAAGCAGGATATATTTTATCTTTTTTTATAAGATTTGTTATATCTTCGTAATTCATATATCTTTTTTGGTTCACTTTAATTCTTTCCCCTCAGTGTTTTTATCCAATATTCCTGGCCATTTGTTCTTATAATAACTGTTCCATCTTCATCTGTTCGGTATATTTTTATATTTCTATCCTCTAACCTTTCAATAACTTTTTGCGAAGGATGTCCAAAATTATTTTTTCCCACAGTAATAACCGCAATTATTGGATTAACCTTATCTAAAAATTCCAATGTAGTGGAAGTTTTACTTCCATGGTGACCAAGTTTTAAAACATCACTATTTAATATATTTTGCCAAACTAATAATCTTTTTTCCGCTTCTCTTTCAATATCTCCAGTAAACATAAAATTTGAATTTTTATAATACAATTTTACCACAATTGAATGGTTATTAAAATCAGAATCCTTATCTAAATTTGAAGTATGTTGAGGATTAAGTATAAGCATCTCCATATTTTTACTAAAAATATAATTATCTCCCGATTTAGTTTGATAATATGGGATATTTTTTTCTTTTATAATTGAAATAAACTCCTTATATTCTGAAACATCACAATTAAATCCGCTATCTAAGACCGCATCTACTTTAAGTTGTCTAAGAATAGGCAATAATCCTTCTAAATGATCCAAATGAGGATGAGTTAAGATTAGCAAATTAATCTTATTTATCCCTTTTCTTCTCAAGTAAGGTATAACGATTTTACTTCCCACATCAAAATCACTTTGAGGGGTGCCTCCCCCATCGATTAAGATATTTATCTTGTTAGGGGCTTCAATTAAGATGCAATCTCCCTCTCCGACATTTATAAAATTTACTTTGAGATTGTCTGCCGGATAAAATATTTGAACAATAATTATTAATAATATAAATGATAATATAACGAAAATAGCTTTTTTCTTTATTTTTTCTGAAAGCGTTTTTTTATAGAATACTTCAATAATAAAAAATACCGTTAGATAATATAAAATGATTACCATAATTGAAGGTTGAGCAACATAAACGTAAGCAAAAGGAAGCAAGGAAAATGATTTCGCTATTAAGGTTATTAGATTCAATACCAAATAATTTATACTTACAATTACACCAGCCAGAGAGATGCTTACCATTCCGATAAAAAAAGTTACAAATCCTAATATTACCGCTATCCCGGTTAAAGGAATAATAAATAAATTGGAAACAATTGAGATTATCGATACTTTACTGAAAAAATAAGCGGAAAGCGGAAAAATACCTAACCAGGCAGCTGTTGAAACTGCTAAAGGATTTCTAATCCAGACTACTATTTTGGAATACAATTCTTGCAAGATTGGTGATAAGTTTATAATAAAAAAAGTAACGATAAAGGATAAGAGAAAACCTGCATCATATAGTATTAAAGGATTTAACAATAAGATTAAAAATGCTGCAAAAAAAAGAGAAATATTAAGATTTCTATTTCTATTGATTAATTTTCCTCCTATTAATACAATGAACATAATGGTCGCTCTTAATACAGAAGGACGAAAACCAGTGATAGAAGCATACATTATTAGAATTAATATTAAGGTAAACAGTTTGAGCTTCTTCGGTAAACGCAATAAACTTAAGAAAGCAAGCAAAGCCATAGCAATTATTCCTACATGTAGACCTGAAACTGCTAATATATGCATAATTCCTGCTTCGGCAAATACTTCTTTTAAATAAGGAGGAATAAAACTTTTTTCTCCTAATAGCATACCGACAAGAAGGTAATTATAAGGCGGTACCAAGGTCTGTGTTGTAATATCTTTTATTTTATCTCTTGCTGATAAGGAAAAAGATACTAAAAAATTCGAATCATCTTCTCCAATTTTTTGAATATCTTTTTCTTGCCAAATATTTATATAAGTAAAGATTCTTTCTCGGGCTAAATATAATTTATAATTAAACTCACCAAAATTCTTCTGTTCTATAGGTTTTTCTAGTCTCCCTTTAATTTTAAGCACATCTCCGTATTCATATGGACAATCCCCCAAATAGGTATTCACCAATATTAAGCCCTGTGTTCTAATGGTGAAATCTCCTCTTTCTATTTGGTTTGCTTTTACCTTAAAAGATATTTTCTCTTGATTGGGATAATATTCTTTGTCTAAAACCGTACAAATAATGGTTAACTTCTTATCCTCTACAAAATTTGCTATGTGGTTTGCTCCAATCGGTCTGGAATTAATGTTATAATTGAATATACCGATTAAAAATATTATTAAAAATAATAAAGCAGTGGTTATATTCCACTGCTTTACAAAACTTATAATAGAAATTAGCATTAACAATATTATAATAAAAAACAAAAATATCAGATTAATACTAATAAATTTACCATAAATTATTCCTATTATATATAGAGCTAAAATTATAGGTAAGGGTCTAATAACATTGTATTTGCTATCTGAAGATATGTTTTTTATTGGACACAAATTAAATCTTTAATTCCTTCAAATTTTTTTTCTCCAATTCCGGAAACATCCTTTATATCATCAATAACTCCAAAAAATCCATTTTGATTTCTATATTCTATTATTCTTTCTGAAAGAACCGGTCCAATTCCGGATAAAGCCTGTAACATGTTCGCATTAGCGGTATTAATATTGATTTTTGCAGAGGTAGAAACCGAAGAAGAAGAATACACGCTTTCTACATTCTTATATGAATTTGTATTGGTTTCATCCCCGGTTTCGCTATAAGTTTTATAAGGAACAATTATTTTCTGTCCGTCCTTGAGAAGAGCAGCAAGGTTAATCAAATCCAGGTTGGCTTCTTCGGTTTCTCCTCCTGCAATTTTTACCGCATCAACAATTCTATCGGTTGATTTTAATTGGTAAACACCGGGGTTTTTAACTGCACCGGTAATATGAATAATTAACGGTGGAATCTCTTTTTGTAGTGCAGGGTTATTTTCTGAAATATCCGAAGCACGATTTATGGTAAAATTATCTTCCTTATTAATGTTCTTAGATAAAACTATTCCTCCGCCAATTATTATTACTATTAATAACAAAATTATGGTAATCTTTTCTTGATTAGAAAGGTTAAACATATTTGCTTTCTCCTTACTTTTTTCGTATCGTGTATTATTGTAAATTTAAAATGCAAAGCGAAAAGCGTAAAACCAAAGCTCAAAACTTAAAATTAAGAAAATGTTTATATATGGAAGTGCGACTAATAAAATGGAAACTAAAGAATTAGCAAAAATATTAGGTTCAAGCATATTAACTCTCAAAGGGAAAAATAAGTTTTGAATTTTAAATTATGGTTTTGCGCTTTGCGCTTTCAGTTTTTAGCTTGATTTTTATTTCTAAAGTATCTCTTTGCTTCACCTACAGTATATAGTGATCCGGTGATACATATTAAATCATCCTCTTTGGAATTCGACAGAGCGCAGTTTATAGCCTGGGGAATATTTTCAGTAACGATTATTTTATTCTCATCTATATACTGTGCCGCTTCTTTAGCGATTGTCTGGGGAGAAGCTGCCCGAGGGTTTTTTGCCTTAGTTGCAATAATTAAATCTGCGTTAGGTGCTAATATTTGTACCATTTTTTTGTAATCTTTATCTGCAAAAATAGCTAATACCAAAATAAGCCGGTGATAAGAAAATATCTCTTTCAGGGCATCTCGCACTACCTTTACTCCACTGGGATTATGTGCCCCATCTAATACCAGTGTAGGATTATTCTGAATGATTTCCAATCTCCCGGTCCACTTAACTTTTTTCAAACCGTCTCTTATTGCTTTTTCAGAAATATTTATTCCTTTGATTTTAAGAGCTTCTACAGCCGTAATGGCAGTAGCAGCATTATCTGCTTGATGTCTACCTAACAAGGGAGTATGAAGATTTTTATAATTATGATAGATTCCTGTTAAATCAAATATTACACCCTTGATATCAGATTTTACTATTTCATAATTTATTTCCTTCCCTCCGCTATAAATAAGAGAATTTTCCTCATCGGCTATTTTCTTAATCTCTTTATAAGCTTCATTATATTGTTTAGAAGATATTACAATTCCTCCCGGCTTAATAATTCCTCCCTTTTCTCTGGCAATTTCTTCTAAACTGTTTCCTAATTTATCCATATGGTCATAATCGACATGGGTAATGACTGAAACTAAAGGTTCACAAACATTTGTGGCATCCAATCTTCCACCTAATCCTACCTCCAAAACTAAAAAGTCTACCTGTTCTTCATAAAAATAGAGAAAAGCCAGAGAAGTTATAACTTCAAAGAATGTGGGATGACCGTAGGAAGGTGTATTGGCAACCTTTTCTATGGAAGGTTTGATTCTTTCTA
This sequence comes from uncultured Atribacterota bacterium, assembly GCA_964632105.1. Classification (GTDB taxonomy): domain Bacteria; phylum Atribacterota; class Phoenicimicrobiia; order Phoenicimicrobiales; family Phoenicimicrobiaceae; genus Sediminicultor. The sequence continues at coordinate 988 of CAZWFH010000105.1, read as the reverse complement.
ATAACTCACATACTTTTTTCCTATTTATCGGTTTGTGATTAATTTTAATTCTTTCAGTAAAATCAACTAGATGAGGAGAAGTATAGAGACCAACTTTATAACCATCAGATTGAAGGATTGAACTAATTAAAGAAGATGTTGACCCCTTTCCATTTGTCCCGGCAACATGAATTATTTTTAATTTTTTATGAGGTTCGCCTAAAAGATAAAGTAAATGGTTTATGTTTTTCAATCCTAATTTTATGCCATATTTTGTTAAATCATAAATATAATCTATTGCTTCGGTATAAGTCGTCACATTTACCTCTTTATAGCGTATAGCGTACAGCGTATAGTATAAATCAATACACTAAAAACGCAAAGCGAATGTGCGGGTTCGATAAATCGAACCCCTACGCAATACGTGATACGCGATAACAATCTATCCTAATTCCTATCTTTTATTTTCTTAACGAGATACGAATTACTATTTACTTAAAAGATTTCAGGTTATTTTCCAATCTTTCTTTGATATCTCTTAAATCATCTGCTTTATCTCTTTCTTTTTTAACAATATCTTCCGGTGCCCTGGATAGAAAATCTTTATTATTTATTTTTTTGAAAATTACGTTAAGCTCATTATTAATTTTATTTAATTTTTTCTCTAAACGAGCTATCTCCTCTGAAATATTTATTATACCTTTTAGGGGAATAAATATTTCAACCCCTTCTAAAACAGCTGTAGCCGAATATTCTGGTTTTTTAATCCCCTTTCCTACTTCTAACGATTTTGTTTTAGTCATAGTTTCGATATAATGAGTATTCTCTTCTATTAGCTTTAATTTATCTTTTTCGTGAATATTTAAATACAAATCAATTTTTTTGTTATATGGAATATTCATATCTGACTTAATATTTCGGATAGCTTTAATGATACTCATTATTTTTTCCATCTTATTTTCTGCATCTTTATTCTCATATTCTTCCTTGTATTGCGGCCAGGGTGAAA
>CAZWFH010000104.1:0-5555 GCA_964632105.1 uncultured Atribacterota bacterium | reverse complement strand
CTTTATCGATTCTTACTATCCATTTGTTTCCAAATTTTTTAAATTTCATATTTTATTCCTCCTGTTTTTTTATTAATTTATAAATTCACTAATTAACCGATTTACCAATTTACCAATTCACCAATTAATTAGTCGTTAGTGTAAAACGGCTTTATAGTTTTTGGTTCACCGTAAAGTTTTTTCAAACTTGTAACTCGCAACCTGCAACTAGTAACCCGTATATTAACTGGCCAACCGGCTGACTGGATAACTAATATTCTATTCGCTATTTTCTTCACGCGATACTCGATACTCGATACTTTTTCTTTTACAGCAATTTGTACGGTGATTCCATTTTTTTACTCTTAATTAAAATATTTTGGGGAATTCCAAATTTTATCAATTGTTCATAAAGAGCCTTAACAAAAAATTTTTCAGTATCAAAATGTTCAACGTCCAAAACATTCAGCCCTAATTCTTTAGCTCGAAGGGCAGTATGATAAGTGATGTCTCCGGTTATGTATAAGTCAGCATCTTTATTATTAGCTTGTTCTAAAAGAGAATCTCCTCCTCCCGTGCAAAGGGCTACTCTTTTTATCTTTTGCTCATTTGATTTAATAAGTCTGATATAGTGAGCTTGAAGTCTATTTTTTACCTCCAGGGATAATTTAGAAATTTCTGCTTTCCTCTCTATCTCTCCTAATATACCTACCCCATACGATGGTTTTATTTTAAGCTCATATACATCATAAGCCGGTTCTTCATAGGGATGTACATTTTTCATCGCTTGTACAACTGAATCTAAGTCTCTTTCTGCCACCACAGTTTCAATTTTTATTTCCTGAATCTCTTCTTTTTCTCCTGTTTTACCGATGAAAGGGTTAGTTCCTTCCGTAGGTTTAAAGGTTCCTTTTCCGGCAATATTAAAAGATGTTTCAGTATATTTACCTATCTTTCCCGCTCCTGCCTCAAAGATTGCCCGGCTTACCTTATCAGCATGTTTTACAGGTACATATACGGCAAATTTAAAAACCTTTTCTGAACTACCCTGCAGAGGAGAAATTTTCTTTATTCCTAATAAATTAGCTACGTAATCATTTAGTCCATTTTCAGCTAGATCATAATTGGTATGCATAGCCAAAAGATTTATTTTATTGGTGATGATTTTAAAAAGCAAGGGATTTTTTTGCTTGGTAATCTGTTTTAAAGGAGAAAACAAAAGGGGATGATGGACAATAATTAGATTTGCTTTATTTTCTATAGCTTCATCCAAGACACCTTGAGTTACATCTAAAGATAGTAATATTTTTGTTACAAGGGCATCAAGGTCAGCAAATTGAATGCCGCTGTTATCAAAACTTTCTTGCAAGAAAAAAGGGGCAATATTATCTAAATTATTTAAAAGATTTTTTACCTTCACTTTTCTGCCCTCCCCGGTCTATTAGGTTAATTGTTTTAAATTATGTTATCATTATAATATATTTTCATAAATTTAAAAGTAAAATGACAAATAAATAGTAAATTACTTCAATTAAGAGGAGATAAAAGATGAAAAGACCGGAGTTATTGGCCCCGGCTGGTAATTTAGAAAAACTAAAGATGGCGGTTATTTATGGGGCTGATGCAGTATATTTGGGTGGCGAGAATTTTGGATTAAGAGCTGGAGCAAAAAACTTTACTATGGAGCAATTAGCAGAGGGAATAAAGTTTGCACATGATAGAGGGAAGAGGATTTACCTGACTCTTAATATAATACCTCACAATGAAGATTTGGTAGGATTGCCCGAATATGTGGCTAAATTAAAGGAGTTGGATTTAGATGCCTTGATAATTTCAGATCCGGGGGTACTTAAGATAGTTAAAAATATTATCCCGGAGATGGAGATTCATTTAAGTACACAGGCAAGCATTACTAATTATGCAGCGGTGAATTTCTGGTATGAACAGGGGGTTAGAAGAATAATTCTGGCTCGAGAATTATCTTTAGAAGAGATAGAAGAGATAATAAAAAAATCTCCTCCTGATATGAAAATTGAAACATTCGTGCATGGAGCTATGTGTATTTCCTATTCGGGCAGATGCCTGTTAAGTAATTATATGGTAGGTCGAGATGCCAATAGGGGAGATTGTGCTCAATCTTGCAGATGGAGATATTATCTTATAGAAGAGACAAGACCGGGGGAATATTTTCCGGTATTTGAGGATGAAAGAGGAACTTATATTTTTAATTCCAAAGACTTGTGTATGATAGAGCATCTGCCTTTATTGATAGAAGCAGGAATTTCCGTTTTTAAGATTGAAGGGAGAATGAAGAGTTCGTATTATGTGGCTACTGTGGTCAAGTCTTATCGGCATCTTATTGATAGTTATTTTTCAAAACCGAAGGAATATTTTGGTGCTGAAAAATGGTTAGATGAGATAAAAAAAGTGAGTCATAGATATTTTACTACCGGATTTTATTTTGCTAAACCAGGTAGCGAGGAACAAAGATATGATAGCAGTGCTTATATCAAGACTTACGATTTTGCCGGATTAATACTTGATTATAATATAAACAATCAGATAGCCACCATAGAACAGAAAAACAGGATATTTGCAGGAGATGAGATTGAAATATTTGGTCCGGATAATGATTTTTTCACCCAGAAAATCGAGAAAATGTGGGATGAAGATGGGGAAGAGATGGAAGTCGCTCCCCATGCTAAGCAAATTATCAGAATAAAGATGTCTAAACCGGTAAAACCCTGGTATATAATAAGAAAATCTAATGAAACTTAGATATTATTAAATCATCTAAATTTCCCTGCGTATGTCTTTCTAATTTTTTTTAAATAATTGCTTTAATCTTTAATTGGGAAAATAATTGGTTTTAAAGTTCATCCATTGCTTTTTTAAGAGTTTTTATATCCTTCCAGGTTAGGTCTTTGGGGCTGCCCGGGAAAGTTGCTTCATTTCTTAATAAGTAGCTGGGATGAAACATAGGAAATATCTTTATCTCGCCTATCCAATCAAACCATTGGCCTCGAATTTTAGTAATTCCCTGAGTGGTTTCTAAAAGATATTGAGTGGGGACATTACCCAATGTAACAATAATTTTTGGATTGATTAAAGCAATCTGGGTTTCTAAGTAAGGAAGACAAGTTTCTATCTCGCTTTTAGAGGGGTTACGGTTTGCCGGAGGTCTGCATTTTAACATATTAGTTATAAATATATCTTCTCTTTTTATATCAACTGATTGTAGAATTTTAGTCAAAAGTTGTCCTGCTTTGCCCACAAAGGGTTTACCCTTAAGATCTTCCTCTTCTCCGGGGGCCTCCCCAATAAACATTACCTTAGATTTTTCATTTCCTTCCCCAGGGACGACCTTGGTGCGAGAAAGATATAAAGGACATTTCTTGCAATTTTTACATTCTTTTGCTACTTCTTCTATGGTAAGCGGATTAAGATTTTTAGACATCAATTTTACTCCCCTTTATTTTAATTATTGAAGTAAACATTAATGAAAAGAACCACTGATAATTATTTTAGATAATTAAATATCTTTAAATTTTTATAATTTTACCATTTTTTTATACTTTTTAGCAAGGAATTAAGAGAAAAGTCAGAAAAAATCCCAAGCTGAACAACCCCCCTATCTCTCTCGATAACTGAAAACTTTTCTCTCCAAAAAGCAGGATTTCTTCAACTATTTGTCGAATATAAATAAGGTGGCAAATAAAAAATCATTTTTTTCATATTTTTCCAATTATTTTCCTAATTCTTGCCATACAGTAGTCACACCACTATGATATAATTATATAAATTTGTGAAGATTGAACCCTTGAAGGAGAATTTTAATGAATAAAGCCGAATTAATTAAAAAACTAGAAGATATTGAGTGGGAAGATTTTGAAGTAAAAGAAGCAAAATCATAAATACCCAAAAATAGCTGGGAAACTGTTTCAGCATTTTCAAATACTGCCGGAGGGTGGTTAATTTTCGGTGTTAGCAAAAAAGGTAAATCTTATAACATATTAGGAGTTTCTAATCCTGAAAAGATTGAACAGGATTTTACCACTATTTTACGTAATGGAACAAAGTTTAATAGAAAAATAACTGTAAAATCTAAAAAATTCAACTTTAATAGCAAGACTGTCCTGGCTTTTTATATTTCCCAACAATCACCAAGAGAAAAGCCCGTTTATTTTAATTCGCAAAAAAATACCTTTATTAGAACCGCAAGCGGAGACCAAAGAGCAACTCAAGAAGAAATCGAATCTTTTTACAGAAACTCTTCCTATGGAGAAAAAGACAAAGAAATTTCAAAATATCATTTAGAAGATTTGGATAAAACATCCATCGAAAAATATAGAAATTATTTCATAAATGTTAATCCCGGACATAGATATAATGAACTAACTAATTCAGAATTTCTATATAAATTAGGTGTTTTAGTAAAAGGTAAAGTAACTTTTGGAGGGTTACTAGTTTTTGGAACAGAAGATTTACTTATGGAAACAATAACCAATTACAGGATTGAATATTTAGAAATTCCCGGTATATCCTATGAAGATGCCCCCACGAGGTATAGCTTCAGGATTTCCAGTGAACAAAATCTATGGACTACATTTTTTGATATTTATGAGAGATTTCTTAAGAAAATTGATATACCGTTTAAAATGGTTTCCGGTTTCAGGGATGATAACCCCGAACATCTGCAAGCACTCAGAGAAGCGCTTGTCAATCTTATAATCCATACTGATTATTTTAGCCGGGCAAACCCAAGGATTAGAGTATTTTCAAACAGATTTGAATTTTTTAATCCCGGTTCACTTCCCAAGAAAATAGAATATATTTTACAGGAAGACTTTTCTCTACCGAGAAATCCTATAATTGCCAAAATATTCAGATTTACTAGATTAGCGGAAAGTATAGGCAGTGGTTTCCATAAAATGATTGAAGGATGGGAACAACATTATGGATTAGAACCGGTAATAGAAGGAGATTTTGATTATTATAAAATTACTTTTCCTACTGTCACTGAAAAAGTTCCTAAAAAGTTGGGAGATAAGTTGGGAGATAGGTTGGGTGTAAAGTTGGGAGAAAACGAAATAAAAATTCTAGAAATAATGAAAGATGATAAATATATCACCACGAAAGAACTTTCTGAGCATATAAAAATAAGCACTACGGCGGTTGATAATAATATTTCAAAGTTAAAGAAAAAAGGAATATTAAAAAGAATCGGCCCTGCTAAAGGCGGATACTGGGAGGTAATAGAAAAGTAACCCCCAACCCGAAAGCGAAAATCTATCTCTTTTTCTGTCATTGCGAACCCTGATTTGTCAGGGTGCGGCAATCTCAACTAACCAATTTAGCATTTCCTCCCTCTTGAAGGGGGAGGATTGAGGTGGGGGGTGAAGTACTCGCACAATATAACTTGTTTGCTTTTGTATTTATACTAACGACTAATTTTACCGACAAACCGGACAATCAACTAACCAGCAAACTAAGTTGATCGATAGATTGGTAGATTATTTTTAATCTAGCGGGAAATCCCCACCTGTAAGGGTGGGGATGAGAGCTATTTCCTGTTT
>CAZWFH010000103.1:0-5565 GCA_964632105.1 uncultured Atribacterota bacterium | reverse complement strand
TTGTTGTAGTAACTCCACCTTCTCCTGATGGTAAAATAAATCCCTACTTATTATCTACTGCTAAAGAATTAGGTATATCAGAGATTTACAAGATAGGAGGAGCCCAGGCCATAGCTGCTTTGGTCTATGGAACAGAAACTATAAAGAAAGTGGATAAAATTGTAGGCCCGGGAAATATCTATGTAACTTTGGCCAAGAAAAATGTCTTTGGAAAAGTAGATATAGATATGTTGGCAGGGCCAAGTGAAATTCTTATCTGGGCTGATGACAAAGCTAATCCTCGATATTTAGCCTGTGATCTGCTTTCGCAGGCAGAGCATGATGTAAGAGCTTCGGCAATTTTAATAACTACCTCTGCTTCATTAGCAGAAAAAGTGGAAGAAGAGATTAAGCAGGAGTTGAAAGATTTAAATAGGAGGGAAATTATTCAGGAGGCCTTGAGGAACCAGGGTAAATTAATTATTGCTGAAGACGAAGAGATAATTTTAGAGTTTATAAATAATTTTGCTCCTGAGCATTTAGAGTTACAAATAGAAAATCCCTGGCAAATATTAGGAGCGATAAGGAATGCGGGAGCAATATTTGTGGGAGCTTATTCGCCGGAGCCTTTAGGCGATTATTGGGCAGGGCCCAATCATATTCTCCCTACTTCCGGAGGAGCAAAATGTTTTTCTCCTTTATCGGTAACTGATTTTACCAAAAAGAGTAGTATAATTTTCTACGATAAAAAGAACTTAAGAAAAGATGGGCAGAAAATAGCAAGTTTGGCTAGATTAGAAGGGTTGGAGGCCCATGCACGTTCGATAGAGGTAAGAAATTTGCAATGAAGAAAGAGCGGGTTAAATTGTTACAAATTTCAGAAAAATTAAATTCAAATTATTTATTTAACAAAAATATTATTTTAAATAAAAAGATTTTGGATAAAATTTCTCAGGTAGACACTCTGGTCTTTGATATTGATGGTATCTTGATTGATGTGCGTGATTCTTACAGAGAGGCCATATGTCAAACGGTTCAATTTTATTTTAAAGAGATATTGCGCTTTCAGGGTTTACAAAATTTAATCAATCCGGAAGAAGTTAAATATTTTAAAATGGCCGGGGGCTTTAATAATGATTGGGATTTGTCTTCCGCTGTAGTTTTATTTTATCTAATAAAAGCTGAAGAGAATAATTTAGAGAATATAGATGAGCTTAGAAGTAATAAGCCCGATATAAAAACCTTTACTACCAGGATATTACCTCCAGGAGGAGGTTTGGGTAAAGTTGTAGATTTAGTTGAGAAAAATTGGGACATAAAGGATAAAATATTTAATCAGTGGGATAAGAAATTAATTACTAAAATATTTAAAGAGATCTATGCGGGAGAAGAATATTGTTTTAATATTTACGGATTTAATCCCTCATTGATTAAGTCAGAAGGTTTAATAAAAAAAGAAAAAATCATTATAGATAAAAAGAAGAAAGATTTTTTACAAAATTATTCTATCGGTATCTTAACTGGCAGAACTAAAAGAGAAGCCCGAATAGCTCTGGAAAGATTGAGTTGTGAAGACAATGTCTTTGATGGAAAGATAGTTACTGCTGATGATGGTTTGGAAAAGCCCCATCCCGAAGGATTAAAAAAGTTATCTACCAGTTTAAAGACTAAATTGGGGATCTATATAGGTGATGTTTGGGATGATCTGATTACCGCGAAAAATTTTAATAAAGAAGTAAAAGAAATAAAGTTTTTATCGGCAATAGTTCTAGCGGAAGGATTTAATTTACAAAATAGAACGATAGAGTTTTACCTAAATGAAGGGGTGGATTTATTAGCCCAGGATGTTAATTGCATCTTAGATTGGTTAGAAAAAGTTAAAAATAGTAGACTTTAATAGAAAGGCGGGTATCAATAATCTTGAAAGAGAGACAAGGTGAATACAAAAGAAAGACTTTGGAGACTGAGATAGAAGTGAAGATGAACTTAGATGGCAAAGGGATGAGTAATTTAGAGACAGAAATTTATTTTTTAAATCATATGCTTGCCCTATTTACCCGGCATGGTTTTTTTGACCTGGAAGTAAAAGCACAGGGGGATCTTAAAGTAGATTATCATCATACTGTAGAGGATATAGGAATCTGTTTGGGGGAGGCTATTAAGAATGCCTTGCAAGACAAGAAAGGGATAAGAAGATATGGATCTACTATCTTGCCCATGGATGAATCTCTGGTACAGGTAAATATAGATTTAAGCGGAAGAGGACAATTAATCTACAGAGTTCAATTTAAACAGGAAAGAGTGGGTTCTTTTGAAGTAGGTTTGGTGGAAGAATTTTTTAAAGCTCTATCCTATCATGCCGGGATGACTCTACATATAAATTTGCTTTATGGGAAAAATTCCCACCATATTATCGAGGCAATATTTAAAGCCTTCGGCCGGGCTTTAGATGAGGCAATTAGAAAAGATGATCGAATAGATGATATTCCTTCCACTAAGGGAATTATTGGTTAGAGGATTGGAAGAATAAAGAGGTATAGGGGTCAGGTCTTCACATTTGACATATGTTTTTATATGTCAAATGTGAAGACCTGACCCCTATACAGGAGAACAATAAGGATGATTGTGATAGTAGATTACGGGATGGGAAATTTAAAGAGTGTGCAAAATGCCTTTGCTAAAGTCGGATATAAAACGCTAATAACCGATAACCCAAACCTGATTAAAAAAGCCAGCGCTTTAGTGCTTCCAGGAGTAGGGGCATTTAGGGATGCTATTAAATCTTTAAAAGATAAGAAAATAGACAAAGAATTAATCAAGGCTATAAGAATAGGTAAGCCTTTTTTAGGTATTTGTTTAGGGATGCAGTTGTTGTTTGGTTTCAGTGAAGAAGGTGGTCTTTTTAAGGGGCTGAATATTATATCGGGCAGAGTCAAGAGATTTCCCCATTCGGTAAAATGCCCTCATTTAGGGTGGAATAAAATAAAGTTTATTCATAATTCTAATCGTAATATAAATCCTATATTCGAAGGTGTTTTAGATGAATCTTACTTTTATTTTGTTCATTCTTACTATTGTGAAGTGGATAATCAGAGGATAATATATTCTACCACTGATTATGGTTCAGCTTTTTCCTCATCTATTTGGAAAGACAATTTATTCGGGGTTCAATTTCATCCTGAAAAGAGTAGCACTTCAGGATTAAAAATTTTGAAAAATTTCGGAGAGTTAAGTAAATGTTAATAATTCCGGCGATAGATATTAAAGAAGGTAAATGTGTTCGCCTTACAGAGGGCAAATTTGAAGATGTGGAGATATTTTCTGACGACCCGGTAGCAGTGGCGGTAAAGTGGGCTAATAAAGGAGCGATGATGCTTCATGTAGTAGATTTAGACGGAGCCCGATATGGAAAATTGACCAATAGCTCTTTGTTGGAAAAGATTATCAAAAAAGTTAATATTCCCATTCAAACAGGAGGGGGAATTAGAAAATATGAAGAAGTAGAAAGATTAATAAACCTGGGAGCGAGTCGAGTAATTTTAGGTACAATTCTTTGGAAAGACAAGTCCTTGGCAAAGAGATTATTTAAGGATTTTTCAGAAAAAGTAATAGCCGGTATTGATGCCAGAGAGGGGTATGTGGCTATAGAAGGATGGCAGAATATTACTTCTGTCGATGCTCTGGATTTTGCCAAAGAGATGGAGAGGTTAGGTGCGAGGCGAATAATTTATACTGATATTAAAAGGGATGGAACCCTTATAGGTCCCAATATGGACAATTTAGAAAAAATGTTAAAAAATGTTAATATTCCCCTTATTTGCTCTGGAGGGATTACCTCCTTAGATGATATTGAAAAATTAAAGAGACTTGAGGGTTTAGGCTTGGAAGGGATTATTATCGGTAAGGCCCTTTATAAAGGGAGGATTATATTAGAAGAGGCACTTAAATTAGCCCAAGGAAAATAAAGGATGGAAGAGGGATTGATAATGCTTACTAAGAGAATAATACCCTGTTTGGATGTAAATAGAGGCCGAGTGGTAAAAGGAATTAAATTTGTTAATTTAACAGATAAAGGTGATCCGATTGAATTAGCTTCATTTTATGAGAAAGAAAAGGCAGATGAATTAGTTTTTCTGGATATTACTGCTTCCTGGGAAAAGAGGAATATTATAATTGAATTAGTGGAAAAGACAGCAGAAAGAATTTTTATCCCCTTTACTGTAGGGGGAGGGATAAGAAATCTGGAAGATGTATATTATGTATTAAGGGCAGGAGCAGATAAAATTTCTATTAACACAGCAGCTGTTACAAATCCTCTCCTAATCCAAGAGGCTTCTTTGAAATTTGGCAGTTCTACTATTGTGGTAGCTATTGATGCTATAAAGACAGATTCTGATTGGGAAGTAGTGATTAATGGGGGAAGGACCAGGACCGGTTTAAGAATATTGGATTGGGTTAAAAAAGTGGAAAGATTAGGAGCAGGGGAGATACTGCTTACCAGCATGGATAAAGATGGAACTAAAGAAGGGTATGATATTGAATTAACTAAAATGGTCTCAGAAAATGTTAATATTCCTATTATTGCTTCCGGTGGTGCCGGTGAACCAGAACATTTATATGAAGTGTTAGTTGAGGGGAAGGCGGATGCCGCTTTAGCTGCTTCTATATTTCATAAAAAAGAATATTCTATACCGAAAGTTAAAGAGTTTTTGGGACAAAGAGGAGTAGAAATAAGACTAACGAAGGAGAAGGTGAAGGGTGAGAAGAATAATGAATAAAAGCGAAATTTTAAGTCAAATAAAATTCAATAAAGAAGGGTTAATACCAATTATAATTCAGGACGAGATGACTAGGCAGGTTTTAATGTTAGCTTATATGAATAAGGAATCCTTGGAAAAAACTTTAGAAGAAGGAAGAACTTGTTTTTACAGTAGGAGCAGAAGGAAATTATGGTTTAAAGGTAATACTTCTGGAAATATTCAGTCGGTAAAAAAGATTGTCTTAGATTGTGACAATGATAGCTTGCTAATTTTGGTGGAACAGAAAGGAGTTGCCTGCCATACTGGGAATTATTCCTGCTTTTTTAAGGAGATTAAAGGTGGTAAAATAAAAGAAATTAAACTTGAACCTTCCCCCTCTTTACAAAAAGAGCAGGCAGAGAAGCAAAAATCTCTTCAAGGGGAGGGCAGAAGAAAACAATCAAAAATAGACAGTGAAATTATTAATGAGATATATCAAGTAATTCAAAATAGAAAATTAAACTACCAAAGCAATTCTTATGTTTGTAAATTACTGGCTAATTCTGAAGGTTTGTTACCTAAAAAGATAGGAGAAGAGGCAGCAGAAGTTATTATTGCCCTTAAAGACAAAGATAAGGATGCAATAATATATGAAGTTGCTGATTTATGGTTTCATACTTTAGTAGCTTTAGGTAGTTGCAATATTTCCCCTCAGGATATATTTAAGGAATTAAAACAAAGAAGAAGATGAGGTGGTAAAAATGGAAGATTATCCTCGTTGGAGAGACGGACTAACTGACCAATTATTTAAGGCAATATTGCTCTTAAAAAACGAAAGGGAATGTTA